>JAURGS010000039.1 GCA_030833685.1 Rhodoferax sp.
ATTCCGTGGGCGCCGTCCGAGCCAGTGCCTGACAAAATGATTCCGATAGCCTGATGCCCCACTTCCTCTGCGAGACTGGTCAATAAAAAGTCGACCGAGGGCTTTGGCCCAATGTGGTTGGTCGATTCGCGCAGCCGCAATTGCCCGTTTTTGAGAAGCACGTTGCCATTGGGCGGCGCGATGTAGACGCAGTTCAACGCTGGCACCATGCCGTCAATGACCTCGATCACCTTCAGCTTGGTTTCCCTGGACAGCAGCTCTGCCATCATCGAGCGGTATTGCGGCGACAGATGCTGTGCAACGACATAAATCATGTCGTTGTCTTTAGGCAAAGCACCAACGAAAAAGCGCAAAGCCTCCAAGCCACCAGCAGAGGCGCCAATGCCAACGTAGACAGGCGGTTTCAATGCTGCTGCACTGTTGGGTATTGCAGCCTGTGCTTGGGCGGCATCAGCGGAGGTCGAATCAGGAGGCGCTTGTTCGTTCATACGTTCCGATCATTTTCATACCGTTCAAGAGTCTGCTTGCCTGTTTAAAAGCAGCGCGGCGTCGGCAGTGGCGTTTTTTACAAAATGGTTGCCCCACCAACATTATCTGGCTGTCGGTGCCAACCGCGCGTTGACACGGGCAGCGATGTGTTGCCAGAGCGTAAAAAATTGGTACGTGGGAACTCTCGGGCGGGCGTGCCGTCAAGGTGGGCACGTAAGGCCGGTTTTCTGGGTCGTTCTTGGTGGTCACCGCGTCTCACCTCACTGTGCGCCATAGTCTCTTAATAATTGCCGAACGTTTTGAGGTGTCAGATCGGACATGTTGAATTCGTCTTCACCATCCAACCACCTGAATTTCATCCACCAATCTGGAAACACCCGAGTTTCGATAGGCTTATGCAAAAAGAGGTGAACGTCTTTGTGTCGCGCATCAGTTCGAATTTGCCCGAAAAGCGCCATGACTTTGAGTTCTTCGCCCTCGAGAAATTGAATAAAACTGTTGGCCCTGTAAAGCAGCAGCCCAGTAATACCCAGCCTCTGGTTTTTGACCCGAAAGTCTACGAGCATCGCTTCCAGTTCTTCACGACTAAATTCGCGAACCGCGATGCTCCTGTAAGCAATCTTGTACAACATTAGGGAGACGAAAAACTATGTTGAAAGCAAGAAAACCAAGTAATCTAACCCGCTCCCCGCGGGTGACACCAAGTTGTACCGAAAACAGAAGTGAGAGATTCTACAAATCAAATCCTCACTATTCGTTTTGCCCGCATCCTACCGCCAGCCACCGATCCAGCACACCCCTTACATGTGCTTTGTCCAGCATATGCCCATTGCCTGGGGCCACATGCACGGCAATCCCAAGCAGCTCACCTAAGCTGCTGACGTTCTCAGGCATGCTCTGCCAATCGTCTGCACCGACATGTGCCTCACACTAACGCGGAATAGGCAGCTTGCCCGCTGATGCCAGCTTGCCCAACACATCGGCCCTTGGCGGGCTGAAGTTCCTTGAAGACTCGGCGTCCTCAAACTCACCAACGATCGGGGATAGCAACAGCACCCGCCCCGGGAAAGGCGCCATCTGGGCTTGAGTGTGTAGCAAGAGGTATGCGCCAAAGGAGTTGGCCACCACGCGGGCGTCTTCGCGACAGAAGTCGGTCTGTAGGTCCTGCGCGGTCAGCGTCAACTGATCCGGGAACCAGAGTCTTTTGAAGTCACCAGTGGTCTCGCGGCCTGTGCGATGAACGGATAATCTGGCGCAAAGCCTGAGGCAAAACAAGCCCAGGCACATGTTCACAACATTTTTTTTGGAGTCTTCTGTGAGTTATCCCAATATTCAATTGCTGATAGATGGCCAATGGCAGGACGCCGAGGGTGGCCGCACCATGCCTGTCTACAACCCGGCGACAGACCAGGAAATTGGTCGTGTCGCCCGCGCCAGTAAAGCCGATCTGGAGCGAGCCGTGGTGGCCGCGCAAAAAGGCTTTGAAGTCTGGCGTGATATGCCCGCCATTGAGCGCAACCAGATCATGCGTCGCGCAGCCGCTCTGATGCGCGAGCGTGCAGACGCCAACGGCAGACTAATCACGCTTGAACAAGGCAAGCCACTGGCTGAAGCACGTATTGAAGCCAAGGCAGCAGCCGACATGATCGAGTGGTTTGCGGATGAGGGCCTGCGCGTGTACGGTCGGTTGGTCCCGGCGCGTGGCAACCTGGCCATGCGCCAGATGGTGTTGCGCGACCCAGTCGGTCCGGTAGCGGCGTTCACGCCCTGGAACTTTCCCATCAACCAAATCGTTCGCAAACTTGCCCCCGCACTGGCGGCCGGTTGCTCGATGCTGGTCAAGGCAGCAGAGGAAACGCCGGCCAGCCCAGCCGCGTTGATTCAGGCCTTTGTCGATGCGGGGGTTCCTGCAGGCGTGGTCGGCCTGGTTTATGGCGACCCCGCAGAAATATCGAACTTCCTCATTCCACATCCACTGATCCGCAAAATTACTTTTACCGGCTCCACGCCGGTAGGCAAGCAGCTGGCCGCCCTGGCAGGGCAGCATATGAAGCGCATGACCATGGAGTTGGGTGGGCATGCGCCCTTCATCGTGGCCGACGATGCTGATCTAGAGTTGGCCATCAAGATTGCAGGGGCCACCAAGTTCCGCAATGCGGGCCAGGTTTGCATTTCGCCCACTCGCTTTTTGGTTCACGATGCCGTGGCCGATGAGTTTGCCCGGGGGCTGACCGAGCGCGCGCAAGCGCTGAAAGTGGGCGACGGACTGAGTGAAGGAACTCAGATGGGCCCCTTGGCCAATCCGCGGCGTATCGATGCCATGGAGAAATTGACTAAAGATGCCATTGAGCGGGGTGCCAAATTGCTCACCGGTGGCGCACGGGGCGCCAGCCAAGGCAACTTCTGGCAGCCGACCGTGCTGGCTGACGTGCCGCTGGATGCGCGCATGCTCAATGAGGAGCCCTTTGGTCCGGTGGCGGCCATTCGCCGCGTCAAGAACCTGGATGAGGCCATTGCAGAGGCCAACCGACTGTCTTACGGGCTGGCTGCTTATGCATTCACCCGCTCGCTCAAGAATGCCGATCTGCTGACGCGCCGCGTCGAATCAGGCATGCTGTGGGTCAACACCCCGGCCACACCTTCAGCAGAAATGCCTTTTGGTGGCATCAAAGACTCGGGCATCGGCTCTGAAGGCGGCCCCGAAGCGGTTGAGGCCTACCTTAACGTGCGCGCGGTTGCGATCATGAACCTTTGATCTGACAGGCCCTCCGACTTGGGTCGGGGGTTTTGCCGCCCAAGCACTGGCCGAGGAGGATTGCCTCCAGCTCGCTGGCTTCGTCGGGCACCACGACCCGCAGCCGGTTGTCCAGCAACCCGAAGCCCAAACTCGGCAGCGCTTCGAGTTTGTATTCGAGCCTGTAGCGCGCCCGGTTTAGCTTTTCCATCATCTTCTCTCCTTGCCAAATTACACCTCTGCAAGGGATCCGTTTTTTAGGGGCAAGGTCAAATAGCAAGGGCTGGGGGTGGGTAGCCAGCCACCGAACAGTTCGACTTCGGCCTAAAAGGTGAAAAACCTCGTCCCACAGTTTGTAATGAGTTTTCGAAAGACGAAAAACAAAAAAGCCAACCCTTGAGAGGTTGGCTAAGTTGTTGTTTTCATTGGTGCCGGAGAGATGAATCGAACACCCGACCTTCTCATTACGAATGAGCTGCTCTACCGACTGAGCTACACCGGCCAAGGAGGGCAATTATACGAGGGGCTCAGTTGGCAGCCGGGTGTTCGCGGTGGTATTGGTCGATGCGTTCGACCTCGTTTTTCGCTCCCAGAATGACGCTGACGCGCTGGTGCAGCGAGCTGGGCGTGATGTCCAGGATTCGCTGATGTCCGTCGCTGGCTGCACCGCCGGCCTGTTCGATTAACCAGGCCATCGGGTTGGCTTCGTACATCAGGCGCAGCTTGCCTGGCTTGTTGGGCTCGCGCTTATCCCAAGGGTAGAGGAAAACACCACCCCGGGTCATGATGCGGTGCACATCGGCCACCATGGATGCGATCCAGCGCATGTTGAAGTCTTTCTCGCGTGGGCCTTCCACGCCCGCCAGGCACTCGTCGATGTAGCGGCGCACTGGCGCATCCCAGTGCCGCATATTGCTCATGTTGATGGCGAATTCGCGCGTGTCCCTGGGGATCTTCACGTCTTCTTGGGTCAGCACAAAGGATCCCTGCTCGCGGTCCAGTGTGAACATGGCCACGCCGTCACCGACCGTCAGGGCCAGGGTTGTCTGTGGTCCGTACACACAATAGCCTGCGGCGACTTGTCGGTGCCCAGGCTGCAAGAAGTCGCCTTCGTCGACGCCGCGGTCGTCTTCCGGCATGCGCAACACACTGAAGATGGTGCCTATGCTGACATTGACATCGATGTTGCTTGAGCCGTCCAGCGGGTCAAACAGCAGCAAGTACTCACCCTTGGGGTAGCGGTTGGGTACCACGTAGATGGCGTCCATCTCCTCGGAGGCCATGGCCGCAAGGTGACCACCCCACTCATTGGCCTCGATCAGCACTTCGTTGGCAATGATGTCCAGCTTTTTCTGGATCTCACCCTGGACGTTCTCGCTCTCGGCACTGCCCATCACGTCACCCAGCGCCCCTTTGCTGACCGACTGGCTGATGCGTTTGCAGGCGCGTGCCACCACTTCAAGTAACAAGCGCAGCTCGGGTGGAATATTGCCTTGCTTGCGCTGCTGCTCGATCAGGTAGCGGGTGAGGGAAATTTTCTTACTCATGGGTTCGGGCCTGTTGGGGGTATCAGTCGGCCAGTGCACGGGCAACCAGCTCGCGCACATCTTTGCTCAGGTCCGGTTTGGCAGCGACGCGGCGCAAGGCCTCGGCTGCAGCACTGCGATACGGCTCGGCCAGCTTCTTCCAGCGGTCAAGGGCTCTAGCCAGACGCGCCGCCACTTGCGGGTTGATGGCATCAAGCGCGAGCACCTGCTCGCTCCAGAAGATGTAGCCCGCCGCGTCTGTGCGGTGAAACGCACCGGGGTTGGCGCTGCAAAAGCTAAAGATCACGCTGCGCGCCCGGTTGGGGTTACGCAGTTGGAAGTCAGGGTGTTTGAGCAGCTGGCGCACCACGGGCAGCACCTGACCGCCGCGGTCGCTGGCGCCTGCCTGCAAGGCAAACCATTTATCCAGCGCCAGTTCCTCACCCTTGAAGAGGCGGTAGTACCGCTGCAGCGCCTGCTCGGCGTGCGCATGTCCGCTTTGAACCAGCGCGCTCAAGGCATTGAAGCGGTCGGTCATATTGCTGGCGTCTTTGAAGCGTTGCAATGCCTTGCCGGGCCAGACCGGATCGCTGGTCTGTCGGGCATGCAAGCACAGGTAGGACAGGGCCATGCCAGCCAAAGCACGACGTCCGCTGGAGCGGGCGTCGGTTTGGAAGCCTGCGTCCTGACCATAGGTCTCGTACGCCCAGTGCCAATCGTGGAAAAGCTCTTGCGCAAGCTGCGCTTTCAGCGCCTCGCGCACCCCATGAATGCGCTGGGGGTCGACCACCTCGAGCTGCTCGGCCACATAACCCTCCGAAGGCAGGGTAAGTACCAATTCCTTGAACGCAGCGTCCAGATCGGGGTGGCGCAGGACTTGGCGCAGGGCCTGCATCACGCTGGCATCGAGCTTGGCGCTACCCGGGTCGTCATGGCCTTGGACTGCACGCACCGCCGTTCGCAGCATCAGGCGTTGCCCTGCCTCCCACCGATTGAACGCGTCGCTGTCGTGCGCCAGCAGTGTGAGCAGATTGGCGTCGCTGTCGTCCCAGTTCAGTCGAACCGGCGCAGAAAAGCCACGCAGAATGGACGGCACCGGCGCGCTTGCCACGTTTTCGAAGGTGATGGATGTTTGCGCTTCGCTCAGCACCAGCACGTGCGCCAAGCCCACGTCTTGACCGAACACTTGCAGCTGAATTGGGGTGCCGTCTTCAGAGAGCAAGCCCAGCGCAATTGGCAAGACGAAGGGCTGCTTGTCGCTTTGGCCAGGGGTAGCTGGGCAATGCTGAGAAAAGCTCAAGGTGTAGGTTTGTGCATCGGCGTCGTATTGCCCGCTGGCCGTGAGAACCGGGGTGCCCGCTTGGCTGTACCAGCGTTTGAATGCCTCCAGATGGTTGGCCAGTGCTGAGTGCGGGTTTGCATCGGCGATGGCCTGCGCGAAATCGTCGCAGGTGACGGCCTGCCCATCGTGACGCTCAAAATAGAGCTTCATGCCCTGAGCAAATCCCTCACGGCCAACCAAGGTCTGCATCATGCGAACAACTTCAGCGCCTTTTTCGTAGATGGTGACGGTGTAGAAGTTATTGATTTCAACGTAGCTGTCAGGGCGCACCGGGTGCGCCATCGGGCCAGCGTCCTCGGCGAACTGCACTGTGCGCAGCAGGCGCACATCTTCAATTCGCTTGACGGCTCTGGCAGACGCATCAGTGCACAGGTCCATGCTGAATTCCTGGTCTCTAAAGACAGTCAGGCCTTCTTTGAGGCTGAGCTGAAACCAGTCACGACAGGTGATGCGGTTACCCGTCCAGTTATGGAAATACTCGTGCCCAACAACGCTTTCGATATTGGAGAAATCGGTGTCGGTGGCGGTGGCCTGGTTGGCCAACACAAACTTGGTGTTAAAAATATTCAAACCCTTGTTCTCCATGGCGCCCATGTTGAAGTCGCTGGTGGCCACAATCATGAAGCGTTCCAGATCAAGGGCCAGACCAAAGCGCGCCTCGTCCCAGATCACCGACTTGATGAGTGACTGCATGGCGTGCTCGGTCTTATCCATGTCGCCGGGTCGCACATAGACTTGCAGCAAATGCTCTTTGCCGCTGCGTGCTTTGACGCGCTGCTCCCGACAAACCAATTGGCCTGCGACCAGCGCAAACAGGTAGCAGGGCTTCTTGTGGGGATCAACCCATTTGGCGTAGTGCCGACCCTCGTCCAAGTCACCTTGTTCGACCAGATTCCCGTTGCTGAGTAACACCGGAAAGCGTTTTTTGTCCGCGCGCAGGGTCACGGTGTAGCTGGCCATGACGTCGGGGCGGTCTAGAAAGTAGGTGATGCGCCGAAACCCTTCGGCCTCACACTGCGTGAAGAACGACTCATTGCTGACGTAAAGGCCCATCAGCTTGGTGTTTTTCGCCGGAAAGCACGTTGTGAAGATTTCGAGCTCAAATTGATCGGCCTCAGGCAGGTTCGCCAAAATCAACTGGTTGCCCTGGACTTTGAAGGATGTGCCCGCACCGTTAACCAGAACGCGTGAGAGGTTGAGTTCATCGCCGTCAAGCACCAGCGGACCTGCGGCAACCTGCGGATTGCGGCGCAAGGTCATTTTGTTGAGCACGCGGGTTTTTTGCGGATCCAGATCAAAGCTCAGATCGACCGCGTCCACCCAAAAAGCCGGTGGGCTGTAGTCTGCGCGATGGATGGCCACCGGGGCTTGGCTGGCATCAAGTGAGTTCAACATGCAATTTCTCCAAAAAACGGCTGTCAATCAGCTCTAAATAGTTGTTCACGCAAGCCACCACGTTAGGGCTGGCCAGCTCGTCACGGCTGTGGCTGCTGCAAATGGCCACGGCGCGCATGCCTGCACGTCGGGCAGCTTCAATGCCCAGGGGAGCATCTTCAAAAACAATGCAGGCTTCGGGTGGCACACCCAGGCCTTTGGCAACTTCCAAAAATATATCGGGCTGGGGCTTGCCTGGCAGGCCCTGGTCACCGCCCACCCGTACTTGTGGCGGCGTGGGCATGGCCAATTGGCGCAGGGCAAAGTCAATATTGTTCTGATCGCCAGCAGTGCCCATGCCCAGCTTGAGTCCACGCGCGAAGGCCAGGCGAGCAAACTCGCTGAAGCCTTTGATCTCTGCAAATTCAGGCGCGAACAGATCCCGGTAAATTTGCTCTTTTTGGGCTACCAACGCTCGTGCCTGCTCATCGCTGAGGTCCTGGGCAAAGAGCTCGCGCATGCACTCAACGCCGGTGCGTCCGTTGGCGCTGCGCATCCAGGTAAACATATCTTTTTTAATGCCATGCTGGCGCGCAAATTCAGACCAGCTGCGGGCGTGGAAACCCAGCGAGTCGATCATGGTGCCGTCCATATCGAAGACCAGCGCTTGTGTTTGCATCAAACGCCTTGCTTCAAAGACGCCTCGATGAAGGCGTCAAGGTCGCCGTCCAGGACTTTTTGTGTGGCCGACGTTTCGTAATTGGTTCGTAAGTCCTTGATGCGGCTGTTGTCGAGCACGTAGGAGCGAATCTGGTGTCCCCAGCCCACGTCGGTTTTGGCATCTTCGAGTTTTTGCTGGGCCTCTTGCTGCTTGCGCAGCTCAAAGTCGTACAAGCGGCTGCGCAAGCGCTTCCAAGCCACATCGCGGTTGCTGTGCTGACTGCGTCCGTCCTGACACTGCACCACAATGCCGGTAGGGATGTGCGTCAACCGAACGGCAGAGTCCGTTTTGTTGATGTGCTGGCCACCGGCGCCGCTGGCGCGAAAGGTGTCGACCCGCACATCGGCCGGGTTGATGTCGATCTCAATCGAGTCGTCGATCTCGGGGTAGACGAACACGCTGGCAAAACTGGTGTGGCGCCCACCCGAGGAGTCGAACGGGCTTTTGCGCACCAGCCGGTGAACACCGGTTTCTGTGCGCAACAGGCCAAAGGCGTAATCGCCTTCGATCTTGATGGACGCCCCTTTGATGCCCGCGGTGTCACCGGGCGTCTCATCTTCGAGCTGAGTCTTGAAGCCTTTGCGCTCGGCATAGCGCAGGTACTGGCGCAGCAGCATGCTGGCCCAGTCGCAGGCCTCGGTGCCGCCGGCGCCGGCCTGGATGTCCAGAAAGGCGTTGAGGGGGTCGGCCTGGTTGCTGAACATGCGCCGAAACTCCAGCCCTTTGACAATTTCCGCCAGGCCGTTGACTTCGCTCTCAATGTGCGCAAGACCCGCCTCGTCGCCATCGTCGCGGCTCATCTCAAAGAGCTCAGTGTTATCGGCCAGGTTTTGTTGCAGGTCGGTCAGCGTAAGCACAACGCCTTCAAGCTGCTTTTTTTCCTTGCCAAGCTCTTGTGCGCGCTTGGGGTCATTCCAGACTGCAGGGTCTTCCAGCGCGGCGTTGACGGTTCTCAGGCGTTCATATTTGGCATCGAAGTCAAAGATACCCCCGAAGTTCCTGGGAGCGCTCGCTCAGATCGGCGAGGTGGGCGGCCAAGGCGTTGATGCGTTCTGCTTCCATGACGAGAGTCCTGATGTTCTAAGGGTATGACAACCCGGTATTTTCTCACGCTGCGCTGGCTAGAAAGTCGTCGATCAGGCGCGCCAGTGCTTCAGGTTGATCATGGTGCAGCATGTGACCGCAATCCTTTAGCACCGAATGGTGCAGCTGGGGCACTACCCGAAGCCGCTCCAGGTGCTCGCCCTGGGTGAAGGTTTTTCCCCACCACTGGGCCATGCTGTCGGCTGCGGCGCTCACCATCAATGTGGGTGCCTCGATGCAGCGGTGAATGGCCAATGTTTCATCCACGCGGTAGAGCATGGCTGAGGTAATTTTGTGTGCGGCCTCGCCCAGAATTTCCCACCGGCCATCTGCACCCTGGGCAGACCAGTGTGGCGCCAGCCAAGCGGCTTTCTCAACCGATAAGCGCGGGTTATTGCGCTGCAGGCGCTGTGCAACCTCAGCCAGCGATGCATAGCTGCGAAGCGAGCGCTGGCCTGAGCGCGCCTCTCGAAGCTGGTCCATCCAGCTGGCGAACCGTGCAGCGGCCTGATCGGGCTGGGTGGCGGGCATGCCAAAGCCCTCCAGGTTGATCAGTCGGCGAATGCGTTCGGGCCGCACCCCCGCATAAAGCATGACCACATTGCCGCCCATGCTGTGGCCCAGCAGGTCCACTGCCTGATGGGGTGCGACCAGGTCCAACAGAGCGTCCAGGTCGGCCAGGTAGTCTGCAAACCAAAAGCAGTCTGCTGCGCCCGAGCGCGTAAGCCCAAACCCGCGCCAGTCCGGCGCGATGATGGGGCGGTGCTCGGCCAGGGCATCGACCATGAACTGAAAGCTGGCCGACACGTCCATCCAGCCGTGCAACAAAACCAGGGGCGTTTGCCCTGGTGCGGCTTGCCCCCAGCTTCTGACGTGGTAGCTCAGATTTCGAATCGGTAAGAATGCGCAGCGAGAGACGCGTTTGACTTGGTACATTGGGCGAATCATAAGGAGCTTCAACATGGATGCATCAAAGCCAGAGCCTGTCTCGGCGCCGCATCAAGAGTCCATCAGCTGGAATTGGCCCGCCTCATATGCCCAGATGCACAGCGCTTTCCATTGGGATGTCCCTGAGCATTTCAACATGGCGCAGGCCTGTTGTGGCCGCTGGGCCGCCAATCCCGTAACGGCGCAGCGCACGGCGCTGCGCAGCTACCGTGGCGCGGGCCAAGTCAATGACTGGTTCAGTTACGCCCAGTTGCAGCAGGGGGCCAACCGCTTATCCCAGGTGCTGCGTCAAGCGGGTGTGGGTGTGGGTGACCGTGTAGCCATTGTGTTGCCCCAGCGTTTTGAGACCGCCGTGGCGTACATCGCCGTGCTTCAGTTGGGGGCAGTGGCCATGCCCTTGTCGCAGTTGTTTGGCCCGGAGGCGCTGGCATTTCGGCTGCAAGACAGTGCTGCGGCAGTCGCCTTGTGCGATGCGCAAACCGTGGGCAACATGCGACAGGCGCGAGCGCAGTGCCCGGCGCTGCGGGTGGTCATTGGCGTTGATGTTCAGGACGCAGACGACGTCGATATGGATTACCGCCAGGCGCTGGCGCAAGCTGCAGCGAATTTCGAGCCCGTGCTCACGCGCGCGCACGACCCGGCAATCTTGATTTACACCAGTGGCACCACCGGAAACCCCAAAGGGGCTTGTATTCCGCACCGTGCACTGATTGGCAACCTGACAGGCTTTATGTGCAGCCAGAATGGTTTGGGTTTTGCCAGCTACGGCGAAGTGGTGGTGCCCGATCCGCGCAGCGATTGTTCTGATGCGGTGTTTTGGTCTCCGGCCGACTGGGCCTGGACCGGTGGCCTGATGGACGCGCTGCTACCCACACTGTATTTTGGCTGCTGCATTGTGGGCTTTGATGGTCGTTTCAGCCCGCAGTTGGCGCTGGAGCTGATGCGCGACTGCCATGTGACACACACTTTTTTATTCCCAACCGCCCTCAAGGCCATGATGAAGGCGTACGGTGGCAGCCCCGAGCAAACGGTGCGCGCGCAGTTTGGCTTGCAGCTTGAGGCCATCATGAGCGCTGGCGAAGCCGTTGGCGATGCGGTGTTTGCGTACTGCCAGGACCAACTGGGCGTAACGGTTAACGAAATGTTTGGCCAGACTGAGATCAATTACATCGTCGGCAACAGCTCCGCCATCTGGCCACCCAAGCCTGGCAGCATGGGCATGGCTTACCCGGGCCACCGCGTCGCGGTGATTGATGAGCAAGGGCGCGAGTGTGCCCCAAGACAGATTGGCGATGTATCGGTTCATCGCCTCGACCCGCACGGCCAGCCCGATCCGATTTTCTTTCTGGGGTATTGGCGCAATGATGAAGCCACGGCGGCCAAGTACACCGGCGACTGGTGCCGAACCGGGGATTTGGCCTTTCGCGATGAAGAGGGCTATCTTTGGTATCAGGGCCGCAGTGACGACGTGTTCAAGTCAGCAGGCTATCGAATTGGCCCTGGCGAGATAGAAAACTGCCTGGTCAAGCACCCCGCGGTGGCTAACGCCGCGGTGGTGCCTATGCCCGACGCGCAGCGCGGCGCATTGGTCAAGGCGTACGTGGTGTTGTCTGCCTCGTTTGCTCAGGAGCGCGCGAAAGCATTGGGTGAGCGCGAGGTCTTTGACCAGGCGCTGATCGAGCAGTTACAGGCGCATGTTCGGGGCAAGCTTGCGCCTTATGAGTACCCCAAGGCGATTGAATTTATAGATGCGCTGCCCATGACGACGACGGGCAAAGTGCAACGGCGTGTCCTGCGCCTTTTAGAGGCTGAGCGTGCGGGCGCCAAGCCGGCGGGCACGTAAACTGCGGCCCGAGCGAGGCTGTTGATGGCAGCGCTTTGAAATCAGGAGAACGTATGAAGCGAGTTCGGTTGGGTCAGTCAGACCTTGAGGTTGGGGCGATTTGCCTGGGGACCATGACCTTTGGTGAGCAGGTGGATCAGGCTGACGCCTTTGCGATCTTGGACCGCGCCTTAGAGCTGGGCGTGGACTTTATCGACACGGCAGAGGTGTACTCGGTACCCACGCGCGCGGAGACCTTCAACATCACCGAGACCATTATTGGCAACTGGCTGGCTGCACGCCCACAGGCCCGTGAAAAAATTATTCTGGCCACCAAGGTGGCAGGACCTAGCCGGGGCATGCCTTGGGTGCGCGGTGGTAGCCCTGACCTCACCGCAGCCGATATCGTGGCCGCCTGTGAGGGTAGTCTGCGCCGGCTTCAGACCGATGTGATTGATCTCTACCAATTGCACTGGCCAACCCGAACGGTGCCGATGTTTGGCGGCATCTATTACCGCCCCTCAGACAAGCCCGAGGGCACCAGCATGCATGCGCAGCTGCAGGCGCTGGCTAGCCTGGTGAGCGCGGGCAAGGTACGCGCGGTTGGCTTGTCCAACGAGACGCCGTACGGCGTGCATGAATTCATTCGCCTGGCCGAGCAGCATGGCTTGCCTCGAATGGCGACGGTTCAAAACGGCTTTAGTCTGCTTAACCGAAGCGTTGAGAACGGACTCGATGAGACCATGCAACGCCTGGAGGTATCCCTGCTGGCTTATTCGCCCCTGGCTTTTGGTTTGCTCACAGGCAAATACGATGACAGTGGCTTGGTCGGCCCCAACGCGGCAGCCGCAGGCCGATTGACCCGTTATGAATCCACCCGCAAGCAACGCTGGGGGCGCGCCGAAGCCCTGGTAGCAGCGCGGCGCTACAACGCCCTGGCGCGTGACAACGGCCTGACCCCAACCCAAATGGCGCTGGCTTTTTGTTACACCAAGTGGCAGGTGGCCAGCACCATCATTGGCGTGACCACGGTTGCGCAGTTGGAGGAGGACGTGGCTTTTTGGGGCACCACCTTGTCTGAAGATGTGCTGCGTGACATTGATCAGATTCGTTGGGAAATGCGCGACCCGGTGATCTGAGGCTTGCCATGGCCAAGAAGCCGCATGCCAGTGCCACGCCTGCGACTGAATTTTTGCGCCGTGCCGGCGTGGATTTCACAGAGCACGCCTACGACTATGTGCAGCACGGGGGTGCCCTGCACAGTGCGGAGGTGCTGGGGTGGGATGCCCACGCTGTCGTCAAGACCTTGGTGATGCAAGATCAGGATGCCAAGCCCTTGCTGGTTCTCATGCATGGCGACCGAAAGGTGTCGACCAAGCAACTGGCGCGACAGGTGGGCGCCAAGTCGGTTGAGCCCTGCGTGCCCGAGGTGGCCAACCGTCACAGTGGTTATCTGGTGGGCGGCACCTCGCCGTTTGCCACTCGCCGCAGCATGCCGGTATACGTCGAACAGTCCATCCTGGCGCTGGAGCGCATCTTGATCAATGGTGGACGCCGTGGCTATCTGGTGGGCATCGACCCCAAGCGTTGTGTGGCGCTGCTAAATGCCCGCGCGGTGTCCTGCGCGATGGGGCTCGATGACTAGCCGCGCAGTGGGCGACTTGGCGCTGTCAGAATAGCGCCCGTGGTCTGGCGTTAGACCGAGGAGACTTTGTTGAACTCATTAGCTGTGTTTGGCCCCGTACTGGCAACTGTGCTTGCGTATATGGTGGGTTCGTTGTCGTTTGCCGTGATCGTCAGCCGGCTCATGGGGCTTGCTGATCCGCGTACTTTCGGTAGCAAAAACCCAGGAGCCACCAATGTTTTGCGCTCGGGAAGCAAGGCTGCAGCCGGTGTGACCCTGCTCTTGGATGCCGCCAAAGGTTGGCTGCCGGTGTTGCTGGTGCGGCTTTACGGACCAGAGTACGGCCTGGGGGATGGCACGCTGGCTTTGGTGGCGTTGGGCGCTTTTTTGGGGCACTTGTATCCGGTGTACTTTCGGTTTCAGGGCGGCAAAGGCGTTGCCACGGCGGTGGGGGTGTTGCTCGGGCTTGAGCCCTGGCTAGCCCTGGTGGCTTTGCTGGTTTGGGTATTCATGGCTGTGGTCTTCAGAATGTCGTC
>JAURGS010000003.1 GCA_030833685.1 Rhodoferax sp.
CGCCAGCACACCTACCCAGGAGTCCACGACAAAATCAGGCACACCGCTTTCAATGAAAGTGGCTACATCTGGCGGGGCCGAGGTGCGCTGGGCACCGGAGACAGCAATTGCGCGCAGCTTGCCCGACTTGACATGGCCCTGGGCACCTGCCACCGCGGTGTAGACCAGGGGGATGTTGCCGCCCAGCACATCGGTCATGGCCTGGCCACCGCCCTTGTTGGGCACATGCATCAGGGAAATAAGCGCCTGCCTTGCTTGCTCCAGCATTGCTGCTGATCCAGCGGCGTTTTTCTCCGTCGCCACATAAGCCTGCGCTGCATGTACCTGGCTGGATCGCTACGAGATGCTGTGTCCGATCCGGACCATCAAAAAATAACAAATGCGCCAAATAACATCTGCTGATGTTTGACTTTCAGCAGCCAATGCTTGGGCAGTCTGCCAGCAAGTAAATTGTCCCCAAGCACTTGAACGTGTCCACGCGCAAAAATGGTCGCTGTGGTAACTTCAAGAGTGTTAGCATGTAAAGATGACTGATCAGAATGTTGCTGGCACCGATACTGAAGGAGACAAGATGAGTTGGCAGAACGAGGTCGAACAAATTGAATTGCGTAAGCAGTTTGCCCAGGAACTGGGCGGCGAGCAGGCTGTAGCCCGACAGCATTCACAGGGTCGATTGACCGCCCGAGAGCGTATCGATCGACTGGCCGATCCCGGCACGTGGTTCGAGATCGGAGCACTGACCGGAAAGGCTGAGTACGACGAAAACTGGCAGCTTAAAAAAGTCCGTGCTTCGAATGCAATTATTGGCACCGCGCGTATCGGCGGGCGCAAGGTTTCACTGGATGTCGACGATTTCACTGTGCGAGGCGGCTCGTCGGATGCCACGGTGTCTGATAAGTGGATTTATGCTGAAAACTATGCTCTCGAGCACCGCCTGCCACTCATTCGCCTCGTTGAGAGTGCCGGCGGTAGTGTTCGCCTGGTGGAGCAGATGGGCGGAACCAAAATTCCCGGATATCCAAACTGGCTGATGGCTGGGCAGCTCGGCGTCATTCCTGTCGTTGCGATAGCGTTGGGGCCTTGTGCAGGGCTCGGTGCTGTGAAAGCAGCCTGCGCGCATTTTTCCATCATGATCAAGGGAACCAGCCAGGTGATGGCGGGCGGACCGCCAGTGGTTGAGCGTGCCGGCATGGGCGATGAGCTCGACAAGAATGACCTAGGCGGCTCTCAGATCCATACCCGATCCGGTGTTATTGACAATGAAGCAGAAAGCGAAGAGCACGCATTCGAGCTTGCCCGACGTTTCCTGTCCTACGTCCCTGATTCGGTCTATGAAATACCTCCGCGTATTGAGTGCGATGATCCGATTGACCGTCGTGAAGAGTCTTTGCTATCTATCATTCCACGCGATCGTCGACAGGTATACCGCTCACGCCGTATCCTAGACCTGGTCTTTGACAAAGGCTCGGTCTTCGAGATTGCTCCTATGTTCGGGCGCTCACTGGTGACCTGCCTTGCCCGGATCAACGGGTATCCGGTCGGTGTCATGATCAATGACCCCTTTCACAATGGAGGCGGTCTGAACCGTCCGGCAGCCGAGAAGATGGAGACTTTCGTAGATCTCTGCGATACCTTCCATTTACCCATAGTCAACTTTGTCGACCAGCCAGGTACCGTGGTGGGGATCGAAGGCGAAAAGATGGGCAATGTACGCGGATCGGTACGAGTCATCTCGGCGATCGAGCAGTCCAAGGTCCCCTGGTGCGCGATAGTGATTAGGCGGCTCTACGGGCTTGCTGGAAATGCCTACGCTCGAATTCAGGGCATCAATCTGCATTACGCATGGCCTTCGGCTCGCTGGGGCTCTATCCCTATGCAAGGTGGCATCGAGGCCGCCTATCGTGCAGAACTGGCTGCAATGCCCGAGGCTGAGCGCGCAGAACGGCTCGCTGAGCTAGAACGCAAATATGAGCATCTTGAATCGCCATTTCTGACTGCCGAAAAATTTCGTGTGCCAGATATCATCGATCCCCGTGACACGCGTCGGGTGCTGGCCCATTGGATTGAAGATGCGTGGCGGACGCTGCCTGAGCAGCTTGGGCCGCGTGGACGCACGATGCGCAAGTGAGCCTAATCGCGTCCGGTGAACTTTATCGATTCCCATCACCACCTCTGGGATCTTGGTCGTCACCATTACCCCTGGCTGGCTGAAGACGATCATGATCGAGGGTGGGGTGACTGGTCGGACTTACGCCGAAACTACACCGTTGTCGAACTGATGCGGGACCTTACTGAGCTCGAATCGGGGCCACCTTCAGGTCGTTCTGGTTCTAGCGGCACCTGGCGGCTTGTGGGGTCGGTTCATGTCCAGGCCAATATCGATGCGTCAGACCCTGTTGCCGAGACCCGCTGGATCGACAGCTTGGCGTCCGATCCGAACAATCCACGCGCGCTACCTACGGGCATCGTGGGCTGGGCTGATTTCAGTGACCCGGCCGTTGAAGCGCTGCTCGATGCTCATGCCCAGGTGTCTGATCGGATGCGAGGCATTCGGCAGGTGCTCAACCGACATCCAGATCATAGGCTCAACCGCGCAGTTTACGACTTTCTGGCTGATGCCGGCTGGCGTGATCGAATCGGTGCGTTGAAGCGATATGACTGGTCATTCGACGCCCAGGTCTATTGGCATCAAATGAATTCGCTGGCCGCTCTTGCTACCCAGCACGACTCGATCACTTTCATTGTGGATCATGCCGGCATGCCAGTCGAGCGCGACAGTGATGCCCTAGCAAACTGGCGAAAGGGTCTTCGAACGCTGGCTGCCTGCCCCAATGTTGTGATCAAACTGTCGGGCTATGGGATGACAGATAACTTCTGGACAGTCGATCGTCTAAAGCCCTACGTGATCGAACCTATTGAGTATTTTGGAGCGGATCGTGCGATGTTTGCTTCTAATTTTCCGGTTGATCGCCTGATGTCAAGCTATGCGCGACTTTGGCAAGCCTATGATGTGCTAACGCAGTATGCGTCTAGCACCGAGCGCGAAGCGCTTTTTTGGGGCACTGCCAGCCGTGTCTACCGAATTTGAACGCGAACAGTACCATCTTTCTCAAGCAAGCATGCCGAGCAACTTGGCAGACACCACGTATTGTTTTACCGTTTCCTGAAAGCCTTGTTGAGTAGGTCCGGAATTTCGTCAAGAAGGGTTGCGACATCGATCCCGGAATGTTCCAGTAATTTCCGCTTGGCACTTGCACTGTCGGCGTCGGACTGGATCATCGCCGCAACGTGTCCAAATGAAGCGCCTCGAGGATAATGATCCTGAAACTCACCGACGACGATGGCCACCACGGGTTTTCGTAGAATTCCGATGCTTACAGCTTCTGCGACCTCGGCTTCATGAGTGCCACCCGGTTCAGCATAGATCACCGATGCATCGGTTTCGGGATCATCCTCGAACATGCGCAGAATTTCCACCAGACGAAGACCAACGATTGGATCACCACCCATCGAGACGGCGGTCGATACGCCCAAGCCGGCCTGCTTCAGTGTGTAGCTAATTTCAGCAGACATCCCGCCCGACCGGGAGCACACGCCAATCCGCCCCGGAGCATAAATTGCGTCCGTTCGATCTCCCCCAATCCCCCCCATCTTGCATTGACCGGGCGAAATAAGACCGTTGGTATTAAAGCCCACTAGATGGGCGCCGGCACGTCGGACCCGTGCAACTGCCCGGGCGGCATCGTGACGCGGCACGTTTTCCGCGAGGGAGAGCATCATCCCGATACCTGAATCAAGCGCCTCGTCGATGGCCTCTGCGACCGCCCGGGCGGGCACATAGATAGCACTTGCGTTGGCGCCCGTTGACCGAACCGCAGCTTCGACAGTATTGAAGATCGGTACGCCCTCAACTTGCTCTCCACCTCGTCCTGGCGTTACGCCTGCTACGATTCTTGTGCCGTAATCTAGGCAGTACTTGATGTCGAAACGTGCCTGTGAGCCGGTGGCACCCTGAACCAGAACTCTAGTGTCTCGATTGATCAGGATACTCATGCGTTGTTCTCCTGAGGGGCGTGGGATGAGTCATCGCGTTCGCGAACGGCTTGTACGATGGCCAGACAGGCCTGGGCCAGGCTGGCGCCGGGTGGTAGGTAGTTGATTCCTGGAAAGCGAGCCGCAATAGCTCGTGCTTCGGCCTCATAAGGGCCAAAAAGCCGAACGACGATCGGAAATGTACGAGTATCGACCGACCGTCGATTCAGTACGATTTCAAGAGCCTGCATCATGATGTCGCAGCGCGCGAGCTGAAGAAAATTGCAACCCACCAGCAATCCCTTGACCTGTGGCCGATCCAGGATAGCGTCCAGTGTTGCTACTTGCTTATCGGGTGTGGGGGTGGGACTGAAATCAGTGTGATTGGCTGGACGACCACCATAGTGAAGGATTAGGTCATGCTGGTAGAGGCTGGCACCACCGCCTGAGACAAGCAGCCCTATTTCGCCGTCGAGCTCGATGTAACGTGTTGCGCCTCCTGCAAAACGCTGATTGGCTTCTGCTACCCGTCGTTCGCCGGGCGTTAGCGGTCGACCCCCAGGGCCAGCCGTGTCCTCAGCCTGAGACTGCCAAGCAGGGTGCCTGAAGAGCGCGTTGTCATCGATCTCCATCATGGCGCCAACAATGACCCAATCTCCATGCGCAGTTTTCACCAGCGGATTGACTTCGAGCATCTGTGCATCGTGGTCGCGAAAGGCCGCGTATAGCCTGACGGTTAGTGCACCAAGCCCAGGTATCTGCCCCGAGGGCGCACCGGCTTGTTCCCACAATGCGGCGGCGTGCCAACTGCGCAAACCTTCCACCGGATCGATGTCAATCGAGATCAGTGCCTGCGGTGAATCGCGCGCGACCGCTTCGATGTCGACCCCTCCGCAAAGTGACGCCACGACTCGAGGGCCAAGATCGCCAAAGGCAAAGGCCAGATAGTATTCATCGGCAATTTCGACAGCCTCTTCAACATAGACTTGTTCCACAGGCTTCTGATCGAGTGTAAGGGACAGGATTCGTGCCGCTGAGTCGGCTGATTGCGCAGCCGTGCAGACAGTGACCGCGCCGGCTTTGCCTCGGCGACCTGCTGCGATCAAGGCCTTGATGGCCACGCGCCCATCAGGCCCGGCAAGCATCTTTGCATGCTGGTTTGCCTCGTCAGCTGATCGTGCGGCCTCTCCGCGTGGGACCGGCAGGCCCTCCTGCCTGAGCAACGCCTTGGATTGGTCTTCAAACAAACGCATCGTTAGGCATCCTTCTCATGTCGATGATCACACGGGATATCTGTTGAATCGGTTTAGCTCACGTGAGCAGGTGATTTAGTAGCCCCAGCGTGGCACATGCAAGCAATCCGAATACGATGATGAAAGCGATATTGCGACCCAGTACCAGCGAGCGCAGCGGTAGCCCGAATACGTTCGAGGTTACCACGACCGGTAGTGTCCAGGCCGAAGTAATGCTGTTCAATGCCCATGCGAGAACGACGATTTGCGCTAGAACCGGCGCAGCGATCGGCGCCTTGAGCAGCAGCGTCGACGGGATCAGCATTGATGCCGTGATCATTGGATGGACACCGATCGCACCCAATACGACGATAGTAGTGACCTCAGCAAAAATGAGCAGGCTGGGCCATTCGATCAGTCTGAGAAGGGTTGGCCGTAGCTCGTCTGGCAGCTGAGCGCCCGCGATCGATCCCGCAAAAACCATCGATCCCGTCATGATCAGCAACTCATCGCCCATGCGCCCCGAACCCTCGACGATTCGGCCCATTGCTTCACCCAGGCGGCGAGGTGCAGTCCATAGTAGAAAACCGATGCAAAGCAAGGGGGCCGTAAGTACGACCGATTGCAGGCCGCTCCAGCCTGTAATCGAACTGCAGACAGCGACGCTACCCACCAAAATCAGAGTTGGTGGTACTGTGGGCAGTAGTCGCTTCAGTGCTCGCACGATACCCACTATGCGTAGGCTTCGATTAAAAATGAAGTGCGCGACCATGCCACCGATTGAGGCCAGACATAGTCCGATCGCGATCATCTGCCACGCCGCTATCCCAGGAACTAGCTGGCTCGCAACTGCAGTAGCAACGAAAAAAGGAGACCAAGCAATTGCAAGTCCCAATCCGCGTGTCCCGCACTCGGCGAGCCGTAAAGCTTCATCGGGCTCGATATCTTGGGGCAGCATCGGGCGCTGGACAGAAACATATCCTAGCGTGAGGATGGATCCGAGCATGTGCGCACCGCTGGTCATCCAAGCCATCCGCTCCGAGCGGTCCATGTCCGAGACCCGCTCACGAATGCGCGGGATAGTCGGGCTGGATTCAACGGCAACCCTGATAACGATCAGGGTGGGCAGAAAGGCTGCGATCACAGCCGCCGACGCAAGGCTCGAGACAATTGTTTCCGGATTTCCTGAACGCAGGATGACCACCATGGTGGCCAGCGTGATCAAGCTGAAGAGGATTTGGATGTGGCGACTTGCCCGCGGCAAGGCCAAAGCCATCAGCGAGCCGAGTATCACAGCGCCGGTCAGGCCAGGTGTATTGCGCCCAGCCAGCAGGTGGAAAAGTGTTGTCAGCCAGATGGCGATGAACAGCCATCCGGAGACTACATGAATCGGGGTAGCCAGACTGAGAGCCACGGAAATGCCAGCACGATTCCTGCGTAGATGAGTCCGACCAGCATGAACCCCGGTACCGCACGAAATGCACGGTTCGGAGGTTCTCGGATTACCGCTGAGGCGGTATAGAGGCCGACACAGACTGGTGGGGTCAGCATACCTAGACCGACCAGTCCGACCATGAACACATAAAACTGGAGCGGGTCGATCTTCATCGCGATGCAGAGCGGGTAGAAAACCGGCACGGTCAGGTAAAACACAGGCACCACCTCTAGGAAGGTACCTAGCACAAGGAAAGTAAGGCCGGCAAGCAGCATGAATGACACCGGGCCAATGTTGTACTCAACAAAGAAAGCGATGATGGACTGGGGCGTTTTCGTGTAGGTAAGGACGATCGAGAAATAAACGGCCATCGCGATGATCGCGAAAATAGCAGTTGTCGTTTCAGCCGTCGACTTAAGTGAGCGAACAAAGCCCCGCCATGTCAGCTCGCGATAAATAAGTGTTCCAAGGAGAATCGCGTAGATGCTAGCAACCGATGCCGATTCGGCTGGCGTCATGAACCCTCGATAGAGTCCGCCCAAAATTAGTACTGGCAGAATAAGCGCCGGTCCGGCAGCAACAAACGCTCGAATGCGGACACTCAGTGGCTCAACCGGCGAGCGTGGAATATGCCTGCAATACCACATCGAATAGACTAGCAGCAGGCCCATGAGTACCAGACCCGGAAAGATGCCCGCCGCGAAGGTCTTTGACACCGGTACATGCGTAATTGCGCTGAAAATAATCGCGGTGTTGCTCGGCGGAATCAGGGCATCAATCAGCGCGGCAGCGGCAGTCAGAACGACGACGAATGGCTTGGGATAGCCCTTTTCGATCATCGGGGGCATCATTACTGAGCCTATTGCGACGATCGACGCGAGGATCGATCCGGAAATTGCGCTAAAGATGCCAATAGCAAAAAGCAGAGCGACTGCCATGCCCCCAGGCAAGTGCCCGACCATCGCAATGCCCAAGTTGACCAGCCGCCGTGCTGAGCCACCATGCAACATCACTGCACCGGCAAAAATGAAGATTGGGATGGCAACCAGCACCTGCTTGGTCATTGCATCAAAAGAGACCTGCATAAGGGTGTGTGATGGCAGTCCCAGGACGTCGAGCGCAATGGCCGCCGAGCCCGCACCAAACACCAGGAAAAGCGGTACCGACAGCGCCATGCCGACCATTGCCAGTAGGACGTATCCTGTCACAGCTGTTCTCCCGCGACCCGAACCCGCTGGTCACACCATTCCCCGATCAGGCTCTCAAGGCAGAAGTTGGCCGCTAACAAAAATCCAATCGGGTAAGACATATAGAGGTACCAAAGTGGGAACTCGATCTCGGTGGTAGAAAGCTGTCCGAGTTTTGCGTAAAAGCTGGTTGTGGAGATACCGAAGATTCCCATCAACAGAGTGGCCAGCAGGCAGATCATCAGGACAAGTATCCGAAGGTAGCGCAGTCTTTTGCCACTCAGAAAATGGGGCAGCACATCAACGGTGATGTGTGAATCACGGCGCAGCAGGATGCCAAGCACCGGGAAAACCATCCAGGGAACGAGTTGAGGTGCGGTTTCGGCAAGAAAAGAGTAGCCTTCGCCGGTCAACGCGCGCACCGCGAAGCTCGCGAAAGGCAGCACGACGACAACTGCAACCACCACACTAGCCAGCGCCAGCAACACGCCTTCTAGCCCGTCATTGAATCGTCGATAACAATGATAAAACTCCGTCAAGTCGATCTCCTACGAGGGGGAATTGTCAGTAACGTGGAGTGCGATGTCACGGCCATCCACCTCGCGCTCCTCGAGCAAACTGGTCGAACCGCGCGGATCTCCGGTACATGCCAATGTATAGTGCGGGCGCTTATTTTCCGGTGGAAGTGAAGCGGATCGCAGCGTCGAAGATTTCTTTTGACATCATCTTCGAGAGGGCGGGCTGGGTCTGTTCGCGGTCAAGTTTCTGAAAGGCCTCTAGCGCAGGTCCGGACAGGGTAGTTATCTTGCCGCCGTGCTTATCGACCAATTCCTTCAGTGCAGCTGCATTTCCCGCCATGGTGCCTTCTGTGGCCTCCTTGCTGATGCGTGCGCCGACATCGATCATGATCTTCTGGATGTTTGCAGGAAGGCTATTGAACCAGGTCCCATTGGCCATCAGTTCTGAGTCTGCATAAACAGCGTAGGGTAGCTGGGCAACCTTAAGATGATCCCACCACGCATAGGCCTTGACGGCGGTCGGCACGGTAGACAGGGTATCAATCATGCCACTTTGCAACGCCGAGTAGACCTCTTCGGTCGAAAGAGATACCACACTCATTTTTCGGGAGGCAAAACCCGGTCGCTCGCTTGCAGCGAGCGAGCGCGCCTTGAGCCCGCGCATCATTTCCACGGTGCTCATGTCGTTGGTCTTGCTGAATGTGACATAAGGTCCGACCGGCACATAGGCGAGGTGAACCAGGTTGGCTTTTTTGAGGATACGCTCGCGCAAAGCCTTGCCCTCAGGGACCTTGGCAAAGAATTCACGCTGATGCTCAATGCTCTTCCAGATGCCAGGGATTTGGACGACGTTCCAGTCGCGATCGATCGCCGAAAACTGGTTATGGGTGACGACGCCACCCATCTCGACCGAACCAGCCGACAGCGCGCCAGTAATCTGTCGGATCGTGAACAACTGGCCGCTGGGGAACACGTCAATCTTGAACTGGCCTGCCGCAGCCTTATTGAACTCGTTTGCAAACCTTGTCGCCATGACCGCACTCTCGTGGTCTACCCCCCAGTGGAAGGACAGACGCGCCGACTTATCCTGAGCGAAAGAGTCAGAGTTGGGCCAGGCCGCGAGCAAAGTGGCAAGAACTACTGCGACAAGGCCGCTGCGATGGGTCAAGCGTGAAACGATCATAGTGTTGTCTCCATCAGCCGGCTGGGCCGGCAATTTGTTTGAATAGCTACAGGATGGTTGGCGGGTTAGCACGCGCATACGCTTTAACGATCCCGCTGGATGAGTGTAGACTCGCACTTCGGCGCTTGTCAACTATGGCTTATTTGCCAATGTTTAGCGAAATGAAGTCTGTCGAAAATATGCTTTTCTGGCAAATTGCGGATTTCCCGGAGTGATTATGAGTTTTGAAAAAGAAATCGAGGAACACGAGCGGCGCACCCAGAAGGTACTGGCGATGGGTGGGGAAAAGCGGGTCGAACGGCAGCATTCGATGGGTCGGCTCAACGCGCGCCAACGGATCGACTACCTGATGGATTCAGGCAGCTTTCTCGAAATCGGCCGCTTTGCTCGAAGCGATCGCCCAGAGGATCGGGACAGTACCCCGGCTGATGGTAAGGTGTGCGGTTACGGCAGAATCGATGGGCGCGAGACGGCGATCGTGTCACATGACATCACGGTAAAGAGCGCGTCGTCCAGTCCGATTAATGTGCGCAAGATGGGGCATATTCGACGGACAGCACAGGCGAACGGCATGCCGCTGGTTTTGCTCAATGAGTCATCTGGCGCACGGATTCCCGACACGATGGGGGCAATCGGAACTGGTACCCTGGGTCAGGATCCGACCCAGTTCGTTCGGATGAGGGATATTCCCTATGTGTCGGCGGTCCTCGGGCCTGCCTTTGGTACTGCATGCTGGTTCACCCAACTATCAGATTTCGTGGTGATGCGTAAGGATGCTCAGCTTGCGATTTCCAGTCCCCGCGTGACCTCCATCGCGATCAACCAGGAGATTGATCCGATGGAACTGGCCGGCTGGAAGATGCAGTCCGAGGTGACCGGCAAGGTCGACTACGCAGTCGACACCGACGAGGAGGCTCTCGATCTGCTCAAGCGCTTCCTGTCATACATGCCAGGTCATCACGGCGAGTTGCCTCCCCGAGCGGCGGTGTCGCCAGGAGCGGACGATATGGCGGCCTCGCTGCTGGACATCGTGCCTGAGAGTCGTAGCAAGGTATACGATGTCAGAAAGGTCGTCAGTGCAATCTGCGATCCTGGCAGCGTCTTTCCCCTGAAGGAGCGCTTTGCCCGAACCGCCTTTACGGCCTTGGCCCGTATTGATGGTCGGGTAGTCGGTATTCTTGCAAGCAACCCACTTTTCAAGGCTGGGGCGCTTGATGCAGATTCCTGCGACAAGGCCACCGGTTTTTTGGTGCTGTGCGATTCATTCAACATTCCGATTGTCATTCTCAGCGACACGCCGGGATTTCTGATTGGCGTCGAGGGAGAGCGGCGCAAGGCGCCTGGCAAGGTGATCAATTTTATGTCGGCGCTTCAGATGTGCTCGGTGCCCAAGTTCTCGATCGTCATGCGAAAGAGCTACGGCCAAGCCTACCTCAACATGGGGGGCACGCGTAATTCTGACGAGATGCTCGCTTGGTACACGGCCGACGTCGGGTTCATGGATCCCAATGTCGGGGTCAACGTGGTATTCGGCGTGCGATACGAGGAAGAGCCTGAGCGCTTCACACAACTAGTTGAAGAAGTCCGAAGGGACAGTTCTGCTTATGATTTGGCTGGCATCTTCTCGGCGCAGGCCGTCATTGATCCTCGCGAATCTCGGGTTTGGCTGAAACGATTGTTGCAGGTGCACGAACGTCGTCCCGCGCGCGGGATCGGCAAGCATCTTCTTGGCGGCTGGCCCACCACGTTTTGAATTTATTGTCAATTACAAGGAGAAATTTTTTCATGGCTACTCAACCCGTACTGTCCGAAATCACCGGTAAGGTCTGGAAGGTTTTGTGCCCGGTGGGAGCGCTTGTGGGCGAGGAAGAACCGATCATGGTCATCGAATCGATGAAGATGGAGATCCCGGTGCTCTCTCCCTGCGCAGGCCGCGTGGCTTCGTTAGACGTGGGTGAGGGTGATGATGTTTCTGAAGGACAGAAAGTGGCGTCCGTCGAGTCCTGATCGCATGAAGAAAGTATTGATTGCCAATCGGGGTGAAATAGCGTGCCGTGTGATACGCAGTTGTAAGGCGCTTGGCCTGCAAACGGTTGCCGTCTATTCCGACCCGGACGCTCAATCCCGACATGTCGAAATGGCAGATCAGTGGGTCGCGCTTGGGGGCTCATCGGCTGCTGAAAGCTATTTGCGTGCCGATGCGGTCATTGAGGCCGCGCAATCGAGCGGCGCTGATGCCATTCATCCTGGCTATGGATTTCTTTCCGAGAATGAAAATTTTGCCGCTGCGGTTGAAGCGGCGGGTATTCTTTGGGTTGGGCCGACGCCAGCCTCCATTGCCGATATGGGCGATAAGGAGCGGGCCCGTCTGCTTGCGAAAGCCGCAGGCGTGCCGGTGCTACCTGGAAGCAGTCGATTTCGTCCTGGGGAACTCGAAGGCTTGGTTACAGCCTCTCGAGAGGTTGGTTTCCCTCTACTCGTCAAGGCAGCTGCAGGGGGGGGTGGCATTGGCATGAGACGCGTCGACCGTCCCGAGGATCTCCAGGCAGCGGTCGAATCCACCCAGGGCATGGCTGCCCGCGCTTTCGGCGATGGTAGCGTCTATCTTGAACGCTATATCGCTAGTGCCCGTCATGTTGAGGTTCAGGTCTTCGGCTTCGGCGATGGACAAGCCATTCACATTCACGAGCGTGACTGCTCAATACAGCGACGGTTCCAAAAAATTATCGAAGAGAGCCCCGCGCCCGGATTGTCGTCTGCCACATTGCAGGCCATTTACGACGCGGCGAGTGCGCTGTGCAAGCAGGAGCGCTACCGTGGTGCTGGCACGGTCGAGTTCGTTCTGGACGCCCAGACTCACGAATTTTTCTTTCTTGAGATGAATACCCGAATCCAGGTCGAGCATCCGGTAAGCGAGATGATCACTGGCCTGGATCTGGTGGGCATGCAGCTGCAGCTTGCAGGAGGACAAACTCCTCAGGCACGCGTGCAGTCGGATGTTCATAGCAGCGGTCATGCGATCGAATGTCGCTTGTACGCCGAACGTCCTTCCAAGGGCTTCTTGCCTTCTACCGGGATAGTCACGCGTTTTGATCTGCCGCCTACAGGTGACACGCTTCGCATCGATTCCGGTGTTCGGACGGGCGATCGGATTTCGCATTTTTACGATCCTATGATTGCGAAGATCATCGCGCACGGTGCGGACCGCGAGCAGGCCATCGCGCGGCTGATCGACGCGATCGACTCAGTCCATATCGAAGGGATAGAGACCAACCTCGCGTTTCTGCGCCGTACATTGGACCATCCTGCTTTCAGGGACGGTCAAGTCAGCACGAACTTCGTTGATTTGCATAAGATGGAGTTGATCGGTTGAGTGCTGCTGGCATCATGATCGTGACTGGTGGCAGTCGTGGCATTGGTGCCGCAACAGTCAGAGCCGCAGGACGAGCTGGCTACGATGTGTGCATCAACTACCGCAGCAGCGCTGAAAAGGCTCAAGCGCTAGTCGACGAGTTGCAGGCGATGGGCCGGCGGGCGATTGCAGTCTGTGTCGATATGGCGAACGAAGCCGACATTCTGCAACTCTTTGAATCTGCCGACCGGGCACTCGGCCCGGTTAGTGTCCTAGTCAACAACGCCGGCGGCGTGCCGTCCGGTCGTCATCGTGTCGATTCGATCAGGGCCGATGATCTCGATCAGGTGCTACGACTGAATCTTGGAGCTGTCATTCTTGCCTCGCGTGAGGCTGTGAAACGGATGTCGACGGCCCATGGCGGGTCAGGCGGAGTGATCATTAACGTTTCATCAGCCTCGGCGCGGCTCGGCGCACCCAACTTATGGATGGATTACGCGGCGGCCAAGGGTGGTGTGGATACCTTCACTCAGGGCCTGGCAATAGAGATTGCCGACGAGGGTATACGCGTCAATGGCGTGCGGCCGGGGCTGATCGACACAGATATGCACGCAGCAACCGGCATGCCTGACCGGGTGGTGCGTGCTGCAAAGCATCTGCCGATGAAGCGCGCCGGTACTGCCGAAGAAGTGGCCGAGGCCATCCTTTGGCTGGCCTCTCCTGCGGCGTCCTATGTCAGTGGGGCAATCATTGATGTGGCGGGCGCACGCTAAATTTGTCCTGTACCATGGCGTCCCGAAAACGAGGCATGCCGAATCCAAGGCAGATTGAGTCTTTCTCCATTAGGCATTCATATGGCGCTCGAACTGAGCGATTGAGGCGAGTGCATCAGCTGCATTGACTAATTCGTCAAAGCTTGGAATACCTGCAGCTACAGCAGCCGCCCGAAAGCTCCGCTTGCGTGCCTCGCAGGCTTCCGAACCATCAGAGCGGAGCACCAGTGCATGATGGGTGCTATGGCCGTAGCGTTCGCGAACCCGAAGAGTTGCGTTAATCAGGTTTCCAAGGAAATCTGCGCGTTGGTCTGCAGAATTTATGAAGACTGGTAGGTTTAGATGAGTGACCAAAGCATCAGGTTTACCAAGAGTAATAATTGTTTCGAGAATCTTTTCGGCCACACGACCCTCTTCCTGTCGCAACGTGAAGGCCGGCGCGTCGACCGGATTGATAACGGAAGTGCCTGGGGGCAAATGTAGCGCATCAAGTGCCGCGATCGCATCTGCGGCCATTGGTGCGACAGTCAAGCCGCGGCGGGCAAATGCATCGGCGGCTAGAACGCTGGTTCCTCCTCCGTTACCGAAAAGCACGCATCTTTGTGTTACCCGGCCTGGTTGTGGCTTCAGGCATTGGAAGGCAAGCAAGGTATCCAGAAACTGATCGAGCGTATCGGTGATCACAATGCCGGTTTGCTCCGCGATGCCGCGCCATAGTGCGAGTGGAGAGGCGAGTGAACCAGTATGCGATGCTGCGGCCTGCCGCCCCTGGTCGGTTTGTCCTCCAAGCAGAATCACTACAGGCTTGTGACCCATTGCACGAGCCAGTATGTCGACGAAGCGCCTTCCGTCGCGAACGTCTTCAAGGTAGATGCCAATAGCGGTGGTGTGCTGATCATCCAGATAGTGGTCAATCAGATCAGCCGGTCCTAGATCGACGCTGTTACCGAGCGTAGCGAGGCCAGAGAAGCGTAGTCCCTTATGCTTGCCCCGCAATATCATGTCCACCGCTAGACCACCGCTTTGCGACACGATGCCGATCGGTCCCGGCTCTCGTGGGCAGTCTCCGACGAACGCCAAGCCGCCACGAGGAGAGTAAATCCCTAAACAGTTAGGTCCGAGCAATCGTACGCCAGCACGTCGGGCGGCCCTGAGCAGATCGCGCTCCAGCGTCTTGCCGTGCTCAACTTCGCCAAAGCCGCTGGAGATAACCTGAGCGAATCGGACCCGACCCCCACAGCTATCAATCAAAGCTGGTACATTTGCTGCGGCAATCGAGATATAAAGGTAGTCGACAGTCGAACCGATTTCGGCGATCTGCTTGACGGCGCGCAGTCCCTCGACTTCGGGTGCATTAGGATGGATGGGCACGATTCGAGCCGGACATCCCAGTGCCTTGCACTGGCGGATGAAATCGTTAGCTGGCGTGAAACCTGTGGCTGATGCGCCTGCAACAGCTATGACGGCGGGCTCGAAGAGCGGATGAAGCCACTCAGGCTGTTTCAGATGTTCGTCTTCTTCGGGGATGGGTGTCAAGCCGTTCTTGTCAAGGATCATCCTAGCGTCACAGGCGACGGCCCCTGCACTCGAAACGATCAGTGGGTTGATGTCGACCTCGCTGAGTTGTCCCTGCGCCTGCATCAGCAGCCCTTCGGGCCCCCCCACGGAAACCAGAGCATCAATCAGCGCCTCAATATTGCAGGGCGGTCTACCGCGGGCACCTTGGAGCAGTGGCCAGCCCCGCAACTGTTCGAGCATGCTCCTAGCATCTCGTCTCGTGATCGGACACACCCTAAATGCTGTATCTCCGAGAATTTCGATGAACACGCCGCCAAGTCCTACCATGATAACTGGCCCAAAACGCTCGTCGATTGTTCCGCCGATGACCATTTCAACGCCTGGCGTAGCCATCCTTTCGACCAGATAGCCCTCCGCAGAGAGGCCCGCTGCAGATGCGGCTATGCTCAGTCCCTTCAGGGCTTCTGAAAGCTGCAACTCGCCAGTGATGCCTAACCGAACGCCACCTATATCGCTTTTGTGAAGACCGTTAGATCCGACCAGCTTCGCCGCAAGCGGGCCACCCAATTTTGCACCCCATTCAATCAGCCAATTGATGTCATCACCATAGACCGATGCCGGAACCGACAGACCAAATGCCGACAGGACGGCCTTTGCTTGAGGTTCGGTCAGTGCAGTTGCGTGGCGCATGCGCGCTTGGGTCATGAACTCAGTCAGCAGTGCCTTCGCGGTTTCGCAGCTTGGGTTGATGCTTGTCATTTCTTTGACACGCCTCCTCGTGCTTTGTTCTTTCGCTTGGGTGCTGGCGATGGGGCGGGTTGTGGGAGTCGCTGACCCGTTCGCTCGAGTTCCTCGCACAAAATCGGTACCGCGAGATTGACCGCGTGAATTCCCATTACTGTTGTGAGCTGGATAGTCTCGAGGATTTCTTCAGCAGTTGCGCCCATGCGCAATGCGTTCTGCATGTGACGCCGTGCGCCGGGTGCGTAGAGGTGCGTGGTGGCGACATTAATCGCGATCAAAATCAACTCCTTGATGTGCGGTGGTAGCGGGCCGTTACGATGTGGGACACTCCGAAAGGCCAGATAGGCCTCGATGAAATCGGGGTCAAGTCCACGTACCTGATCCCACAATGGGTTCCAGTCGCCTTTTGCAATCTGGGCTTCAGTGTATGGGTAGGCGATTTTGCGGGCGGATTTTTTTTCTGGCATAGATGACTCCTCTTTCAGGTGCCATGATCATCCTGTGTCGTTGCATACGCACTCAGAGCTTTATAGATGAACGAAGTATTCAGCGTTTTGGATGATCCTTAAGTACCATATCGGCCGCCTTTTCGCCGATCATGATCGCTGGCGCGTTGGTGTTCGATGAGGCGATTGTTGGCATGACCGAGATGTCGACCACGCGCAGCCCCGCGATGCCACGAACCCTCAGACGAGGATCGACTACGGCATCCGCGTCGGCTCCCATTCTGCAGGTACCTACCGTGTGCCAAGCGGTCTGGCCGGTTTCCCGCGCATAGTCAATCAGGGCTTCGTCGCTGATGGCACCTGCGCCAGGCCTCTCTTCTGCAACGATCCATCCTGTCATCGCCGGTTGGGCAGCGACAGAACGGATCAACCTCAGCAGTCGAACTGCAGTCTGGCGATCCTCTGGGTGGTCCAGGTATTTTGGCTGGATGGCGGGCGGGTCGGAGATATCAGGTGTTCGCGCATGGATAGAGCCACGCGATCGAGGATAGAGCTTGAATCCACCAATAGAAAAACCAGAGAAGCGGTCGATGCCACCTGCTGCGCCAGGCCCGGCATTTCTAGCATAGCGGTCTTTGCCGCTGATGTGATAGATACGCACCATTACATCCGGTCGATCCAGTGCGGGATCTGAGCGCGTGATTGCGTGAGCGGTCGATGATGTTCCAGCCATAAGACCTTTGCGGGTCAAAACGTACTGCAAGCCGACACGCAGCTTATGCCAGGGGCTGCGCATGATGTCGTTGATGGTGATAGGGGCCTGCGTGCGGTATGTACAGCGCAGTTGAAGATGATCGCTCATGCCTTCGCCGACCGACGGACGGTGCAGCCTGGGTGTCACGCCGATTGCCTCGAGTCGTTGTCGGTCGCCGATCCCTGAGACTTCGAGCAGTTGCGGCGACTGAATCGCCCCTGCGCTCAACATGACCTCCCGACGCGCTCGTATGATCAGGCGCTGCCCGGCCGTCCGGACCTCGACGCCCGAGGCGCGCTCACCATCGAAGCATACTCTCTGGACCAAGGAATCGGTCATTACCGTCAGGTTTGGGCGCTTTCGAGCCGGACGAAGATATGCGCGCGCCATATTCCATCGCCAGCCTCGCCAGGCGGTCTGCTCGAGATATCGCACGCCTTCGTATGCGCCCAGATTGTAGTCAGGCGTCAGGTCGACCCCAAGCTGCTGCCAAGCGGTGATGTAGGCATCCGACAAGGGGTCAGGATCGTAGTGCGCGCGGTCTGTAATTCTGACGGGACCCGTGCGGCCGCGCCCCGGTCCAGCGTGGGCATCGGCCTGCTCGAGCCGTGTGAACCAAGGTAGAAGGTCCTGCCAACTCCAACCTTGGATACCTTGCGCTGCCCAGTCATCATATTCGCGCGGATCGCCCCAGACATAGGCCATGCCGTTAAGCGAGCTTGACCCTCCCAAAATGCGACCGCGGGGCCAGTAAACGGTCTTGCCTTTCATCTGTGCCTGAGCTTCCGTCTCGAACGGCCAGGCATAGCGCGGATTGGTCAGCAGTTTGCCCACGCCCAGTGGCACGTGAACCCACGGGTTGGTGTCCCTGCCGCCCGCCTCGATCAGCAGGACCTGCCAGCCGCTTGGGTCCTCGGCCAGTCGTGCCGCGAGCGCGCAGCCGGCAGAACCGGCACCAACAACGATGAAGTCGACTTCGGCTGGCGCTATCACGATTTTGACGAGGTACTGTCCCGATGCTTGAAAGAGTCGCGTCGGAAACTATAGAGGGCGTCCGGGTCTACCATCACATCGACAACGGCCGGTTTGCCACAGGAAATGGCCTTTGCTAATATTGATTCGAGATCGGCGGCGCGTTCGACGCGAAATCCCTCTGCGCCCCATAACCTTGCAAGCTGATCATACGGCGGATTGGGCACATCTGCACCTAAATATCGCCCACCAAAGAAGTCACGCTGATACGCTTTTTCTGCACCCCAGCATCCATTGTTCATCACCACACAAACTGTCGGGATGCCCTGTCTCACGGCGGTGCCGATCTCGCTGGTTGTCATGCCGAAGCCACCGTCGCCCATCAGACTGATAACGGTACGATCCGGACAGGCGAGTTTGACGCCAAGTCCGCACGCATACGAGAAGCCGACAAGCCCAAAGTCGAGCGGCGTGAATAGGGCGGGCGACTGGTGATAGTGAAGCTGATCAGTGGCCTGAAGGCAAAGGGTGCCGGCGTCCATCGTGAACATTGAGTCGGCTGGTGATACTGCACGCAGGGCCCGGTATAGATGTGCCGGCTGGATGCGGCCGTCTGCAGGCATTCCAGCGTGATCCCTTTCAGTCAGAAGTGCTGCCCGCCGCTTGGCGAACCCCGCTGTCCATTCAAGGACCTCAGGCGCAGTCTGATGTCCTTGCAGGGCGGCGACCAAGCCCTGGGCCACTTCGCCCGCATCACCGTGGATACCCAGTTCAACAGGGAAGAAGCGACCGATTGCAGTGGGTTCGATCTCTACCTGAATGATCTGCGCGTCCCGGTTTAGATTGTCGTATGTGTAGAAAGTAGTGTTGAAGCCCAGACGCGTGCCGAGTGCGAGGATGACGTCGGCCGTGCGGGCCAGATCCGAGGCGACGACATTGCCCCGGGGCCCGACCTGTCCTGCGTAGAGTGGGTGCGAACAGGGGATTGCATCGCCATGACCGGGTGACATGGTGATCGGAGCCTGCAACAGTTCGGCGAGTGCAAGTGCGGCGTTGGCGGATCGCCCATTCTTGACACCGCCTCCAGCCAGAATCAGCGGACGCTTTGCATGGGCAAGCAGTCGGGCTGCAGCTTCGATCCGTCCGGCAGAGGTGGTCCCACTTTCTGCCCAGGCCATGAATGGAATGGCCGTCTCCCATGTCGTAGTCTCGGCGAGCAAGTCGCGCGCGATGTTGATTGCGACAGGGCCTTGGCGAGGAGTCAGCGCAGTTCGGAATGCTTCGCCGAGAATTTCAGGAATACGGCGAGCCTGAGGGACCGACCAGGTTTTTTTGGTGACCGTGCGTAGCAAGGCCTGCTGATCTACCTCCTGAAAGGCATCTCGGTAAACATGAGCTGATGAAAGTGAGCCCGCGATCGCGACTACCGGCGAATATGCGGCACTGGCCTGAGCGAGGCCCGTCACGAGATTCGTAACGCCGGGTCCATTCTGACCTGCCAGGAAGACGCCCGCGCGTGCGCCCGCCCGCGCATATCCGTCGGCCATGTGCACGCCAGTCCTCTCGTCACGAACACCTACGAATCGGATATCGGTACGCCCATAGAGCGCGTCGAACACCTCCAGACCGGCCGAACCGATCAATCCAAAAACATGTTTCGTTTCGTGCGCAGCCAAAGCTTCGACGACCGCGTTGCCGCCAGTACCCTGATTCACATCGAGTCTCCTGTTGAGTGAGAATTGCGTCGACTTGTTGATGTCGGCGAGTTGAAGGCGGTAGTTGCATTAGCACGGCTGCTTGCTACCGTTCGTGAATTTTTGTCTTTTTGTCGACATTCGTCAACAATTTCTGTTTAGCAGGTACAACCTGCAACATCAATTATTTTCCACCCGGATGCCCGCGCTCTTGACTACCTGGGCGTAGCGTGCCAGGTCACGCCGCATTTCATCGCCGAATTGTTCGGCACTGCCGGGAGAGGCTTCAATGCCCAGTGCACGCAATTTGTCGCGCACCACCGGGTCATTGAGAACCGCATTGAGTTCGCTGTTGAGGCGCTTGGTGATCGCGGCGGGGGTGGCCACTGGCGCCAGCACACCGACCCAGGAGTCGACCACGAAATCGGCCACACCGCTTTCAATGAAAGTGGGTACATCCGGCAGCGCTGAGGTGCGCTGGGCACCAGAGACAGCAATGGCGCGCAACTTGCCCGATTTGACATGGCCTTGAGCGCCTGCAACTGCGGTGTAGACCAGGGGGATGTTGCCGCCCAGCACATCGGTCATGGCCTGGCCACCGCCCTTGTAGGGCACATGCATCAGGTTGGCGCCGGTTCTCTGATTGAGCAATTCGCCAGCGATATGCGGTGTGCCGCCGGTGCCCGAGGTGCCGTAGGGCAGTCCTCCGGATCGAGATTTGGACAGGGCGATGACCTCGCTCAAAGTTTTGGCTGGAACATCGGGGTGGGATACCAGGATCAGGGTGGCGTTGCCGATCTTGCCAATGGGGGCAAAGTCTTTCAGGGTGTCGAATGGAATCTTGGCAAACACATTGGGGTTGATCACCATGGTGCCGTCAAATCCCAGCAACAGGGTGTAACCATCGGGCGTGGCGGTTTTCACCAGACTGGTGCCGATATTGCCCGAGGCCCCGGGCTTGTTGTCCACCACCACCTGCTGGTTCAGGCGTTTGCCCAAGTGTTCGGCGATGAGTCGGCCGCTGGTATCGGTCACACCGCCTGGGGTGAAGGGCACCACCAGACGAATGGGTTTGCTCGGCCAGCTGTCCTGGGCCGAGGCGATGCCAGCCACAGCCAGCAGGCAGGCCAACACGATGTGAAACAGGTGACGACGGTTGCGGTGCGAACCGTGCGAACCGGACGAAAGGGGTGCTTGCATGTTGATCTCCTCTGGTAATGATGGGGTCGCTGTAAGAGTGTATCGGCCGATCGATGTTCAGGCTTCTGGATCGGCATAGCGCCGGTCAAAGGCCCACACATCCTCAAAGCCCATCAGCTGGGTCAATTCTGAGAAAGGCATCAGTGGCGTCTTGCCAGCAGCCGAGGAGCCGTCTTGCTGAATGGTTTGATAGACCGACTGCATCGCCTGGGTGGCAGCCAGCAGAGCGGTGACCGGAAAAATAGCGATCTTGTAGCCAATCGACTCGAGATCGGCCCGGCTCAGCACCGGCGTACGCCCGCCTTCGACCATATTGGCCAGCAGGGGCAGGTGAAAGCTGCGCCCGATCTGGCGCATTTCTTCCTCACTCTCAGGCGACTCGACAAAGAGGATGTCTGCGCCTGCCTTGGCGAAGGCTTCGGCGCGGCGCAGGGCCTCATCCAGGCCCAGACTGCTGCGCGCATCGGTGCGGGCAATGATGAGAAAGTCTTTGGAGTTGCGTGAATCCACTGCCACCTGAATCTTGCGCACCATATCAGCCAGAGGAATGACGCGCCGACCGGGGGTGTGGCCACACTTTTTTGGAAACTCCTGGTCCTCCAGCTGAATGGCGCTGGCCCCTGCGGCTTCATAGCCCCGGATGGTGTGGCGCACATTGAGCAGGCCACCGTAACCAGTGTCGCCATCGGCAATCAAGGGCGTGCGCGCCATGGCAGCCATGCTGCGTACCCGGCCCACCATGTCGGTGTAGGTGGCCAAGCCAGCATCAGGCAGGCCGGTGAGAGAAGCCACGGTGCCAAAACCGGTCATGTAGAGCGCGTCAAAGCCAAAGCTGTCGGCCAGGCGCAAGGACACCATATCAAATACGCCGGGAGCGCTGATCAGGCCGGGCTCCTGCAGGCGCTGACTTAGGGAAGGATTGGGCATGTTGATGAGAAGTTAAAAGAGGGAACAAAACCAGATCGGATCCTGGACCAAGGCTTTCCACATCGTCCGGGGACGATGGTGGGTGACATTTTGGCATTGTCATATGCCTGTCATATTGGCAGCATAAAGTTGTCACCACATCAAAATCACATGAAAGGATTCAAGGATGAAGCGAACCGTCAAATTTTCTGCTCTGGTCATGGTTTGGGCCCTGGCCACTGGCTGGGCGCAGGCGCAGGACGTCACCGGCGCGGGCGCCAGTTTTCCAGCACCCCTGTATGCCAAGTGGGCTTCGGATTACTACAAGTCGACCGGACAGAAAATCAATTACCAGTCGGTGGGATCGGGGGCTGGAATCAAACAGATTGATGGCAAAACCGTGGATTTTGGCGCTTCGGACATGCCGCTCAAGGACGATGATCTGGCCAAGAAAGGCCAGCTGCAGTTTCCCACCGTGATCGGCGGCGTGGTACCGGTGGTCAATATCAAGGGCATTGGAGACGGTCAGCTCAAGCTCAACGGTGAGGTGCTTGCCAACATTTACCTGGGCAAGATCAACAAATGGAGCGATCCTGCGATCAAAGCACTCAACCCTGGATTGAACCTGCCCGATGCTGCCATCGCTGCGGTACGTCGCGCTGACGGCTCGGGCACCACCTTCATTTTCACCAACTACCTCAGTCAGGTCAGCCCGGACTGGAAGAGCAAAGTGGGCGAGGGTACAGCGGTCAACTGGCCAACTGGGGCAGGTGGCAAAGGCAACGAGGGCGTGGCAGCTTTTGTCGGTCGACTGCCCAACTCGATCGGCTATGTGGAATATGCCTACGTGAAGCAGAACAAAATGAACTACGTCCTGCTGCAGAACAAGACTGGCAATTTTGTCGCACCCAGCGACACCGCTTTCAAGGCCGCCGCCGCAGGTGCGAACTGGAGCAAGAGTTTTTACCAGATCCTCACCGATCAGCCCGGTAAAGATGCCTGGCCGATGACCGGTGCCACCTTCATCCTGATGCACAAGGTTCAAGATAAGCCAGCCCAGGCGGCTGCAGTACTGAAATTCTTTGCCTGGGCTTACCAAAACGGCGATAAAACCGCCGATGATCTGGACTATGTGCCGATGCCTGCCAGTGTGAAATCGGTCATCAGCAAGTCCTGGAGTGGCATCAAGGACGCGTCTGGCAAGCCGGTGGCCAATCAGTGATATTTAGCAGAGGAGTTGCGAGCGCATCATGATTCTCTCCGGAGCCCTGGGCGCACTCCGTAGGGGTGGCTGGCTCGATACGGTGTTTGGCGGCTTGGCCAAGGGGGCGGCCTGGCTGACCCTGCTTCTCCTGGCGAGTATTCTGATTTCTCTGCTGGTAGGCGCCTGGCCTGCCATTGAACGCTATGGCCTGGGTTTTCTGGCCAGTCCGGTCTGGGATCCGGTGCAGGAAAACTTTGGCGGGTTGGTCATGATTTATGGCACTCTGGCCACCTCGGCGATTGCCTTGCTGATTGCCGTACCGGTGAGTTTCGGTATCGCCGTGTTTCTCACCGAGATGTGCCCCGCCTGGTTGCGCCGGCCCCTGGGCATGGCCATTGAGTTGCTGGCAGCGATTCCTTCCATCGTCTACGGCATGTGGGGCCTGCTGGTGTTTGGCCCGATCCTGGCGCAATATGTGCAAATGCCCTTGCAGTCTCTGCTCAATGGCGTGCCGGTGCTGGGGGCGTTGGTCTCCGGGCCGCCGGTAGGCCTGGGCCTTTTGTCGGCCGGCATCATTCTGGCCATCATGATCATTCCCTTCATTGCCGCGGTGATGCGCGATGTGTTCGAGGTCACTCCGCCCATGCTCAAGGAGTCGGCTTATGGCCTGGGCTCCACCACCTGGGAGGTGGTCTCCAAAGTGGTCCTGCCCTATACCAAGACCGGCGTCATCGGGGGCATCATGCTGGGCCTGGGCCGGGCCCTGGGTGAAACCATGGCGGTGACCTTTGTCATCGGCAACATGAATCAACTTGACTCACTCAGCCTGTTTGATGCCGCCAACAGCATCACCTCGGCCCTGGCCAACGAGTTTGCTGAGGCCGCCACCGGTTTGCATCAAGCGTCTCTGATTTATCTCGGCCTGGTGCTGTTTTTCATCACCTTTGTGGTCTTGGCCTTGTCCAAGCTCTTGCTGGTCCAATTGAAGAAAGCTGAGGGGCTCAAGTCATGACCAGCCAGGAGCACATTCGACAGCGCGCTTACCTGCGCCGCCGTAGGGTCAATCGCATCGCATTGGCCTTGTCGATGGGGGCCATGTGCTTTGGCCTGTTCTGGCTGTTCTGGATTCTTTGGGAGACCCTGCGTCTGGGTCTGGCAGGCTTGACTTGGAGCACGTTCTCGCAAATGACACCACCTCCCAACGAGGCCGGTGGCATTGCCAATGCCATTTACGGCTCAGTGCTGATGGTCCTGCTGGCGACCCTGGTGGGCACGCCAGTGGGCATCATGGCTGGAATTTACCTGGCTGAATACGAGCCGCGCAGCAAGCTGGCTGCGCTGACCCGCTTCGTGAATGACATCCTGCTGTCGGCACCCTCCATCGTGATTGGCCTGTTTGTCTACGCGGTGGTGGTGGCTCGTTTCAAGAGTTTTTCCGGCTGGGCTGGCGTGATCGCGCTGGCCTTGCTGGTCATTCCGGTGGTGATTCGAACCACCGAGAATATGCTTCAGTTGGTGCCTGCCAGCTTGCGGGAGGCTGCCTATGCGCTGGGTACGCCACGGTGGAAAGTGATCACGCTGATCACCCTGCGTGCAGCGCGTGCCGGTGTGGTGACTGGTGTCCTGCTGGCAGTGGCGCGTATCTCAGGAGAAACAGCGCCTTTGCTGTTCACTGCCCTGAACAACCAGTTCTGGAGCCTGAACCTGAGTGACCCCATGGCCAGTTTGCCGGTCACCATCTTCAAATTCGCCATGAGTCCCTATGAAAACTGGCAACAGCTTGCCTGGGCGGGTGTGTTCCTCATCACAGTCACCGTACTGGGCCTCAATGTGCTGGCGCGCCTGTTGACACGCAGCAAAACCTGACGCAATTTTTATCTGACCGTTGAACAATGAACCAAAAGCCAGTTCCCCAAGCCAAAATCTCGGTGCGTGATCTGAACTTTTTTTATGGCAAGTTCCATGCGCTCAAGGGGATTGATCTCGATATCCCGCAGAACAAAGTGACTGCTTTTATCGGCCCCTCCGGCTGTGGCAAGTCGACGCTTTTGCGGGTGTTCAACCGCATGTACGCGCTTTACCCGGATCAACGCGCCGAAGGCCAGGTCTTGCTCGACGGTGAAAACCTACTGACCAGCAAGCAGGATGTGGCCCTGTTGCGCGCCAAGGTGGGCATGGTGTTCCAGAAGCCCACCCCGTTTCCCATGTCGATCTACGACAACATTGCGTTTGGCATCAAGCTGTTTGAAAACCTGAGCACCTCCGACATGGAAGACCGGGTGGAATGGGCGCTGCGCAAAGCAGCCTTGTGGAATGAAGTCAAGGACAAACTCAGGCAAAGTGGATCCAGCCTGTCGGGTGGCCAGCAGCAGCGCCTGTGCATTGCACGTGGCATCGCCATCAAGCCCGAAGTGATCCTGCTGGATGAACCCTGCTCGGCACTGGACCCGATTTCCACTGCCAAGATCGAAGAGCTGATTGTTGAGCTCAAGCAGGACTACACCGTGGTCATCGTCACCCACAATATGCAGCAGGCCGCGCGCTGCAGCGATTTCACCGCCTATATGTACCTGGGCGACCTGGTGGAGTTTGGCGACACAGAGCAACTGTTCTTCAAGCCGACCCGCAAGGAGACTGAAGATTACATTACCGGCCGCTTCGGCTGAGGAGTTACATCATGCCCGATAAACATCTTTCCACCCAATTCGACAGCGAACTCAGTTCGGTTTCCTCCCGCGTCATGGAAATGGGCGGACTGGTGGAGTCGCAGATTCAGCAGGCGATCCAGTCTCTCGGCCAAATGAATGCTGAGTTGGCGCAGGCGGTGGTGAATGCAGAAAACCAGGTCAACGCCATGGATGTCGAGCTCGACCATGAGATCTCGTCCATCATCGCCAGGCGCCAGCCAACTGCCCGCGACTTGCGCTTGCTGCTGGCGGTGGCCAAGCTGACCGCCAATCTCGAGCGCGCGGGCGACGAGGCAGAAAAAATGGCCCGCATGGTGCTGTCAATCCTGCAGACTGGAACACCTCGCGCGCTGCCCGTTCTGGAATTGCGTGTGGCCTCCGACCTCGCTGCTGGGTTGCTGCGCAAAGCGCTGGACGCTTTTGCCCGCCTCGATACCGCTACCGCCCTGGCCATCGTGCGCGAGGATGGCCTGATTGATCAGGAGTTTGACAGCTTTATGCGTGTGCTGATTACCCACATGATGGAAGACCCGCGCAAGATTTCTTCCAGCCTGGACTTGTTGTTCCTGGCCAAGGCGGTCGAGCGCATTGGCGACCATGCCAAGAATATTGCCGAACTGATTATTTATATCGTCAAAGGTGCCGATGTGCGGCACGCCTCGATCGAGGAGATCGAGATCGTTCTGCGATGAAGCAGCCAACTGTTCTGGTGGTGGAGGATGAGCCATCGATTGCCGAACTGATCATGGTGAATTTGCGCCATCACGGCTACCAGACGCGCTGGGCTGCCGATGGTGTGCAGGCCCAGCGCATGCTGCTCGACCAAATGCCTGACCTGATCCTGCTGGACTGGATGCTGCCTGGCGAAAACGGTGTGGCCCTGGCCAGGCGCTGGCGCAAGGATGCGCGCAGCCGGGATGTGCCGATCATCATGCTGACCGCGCGCAGTGAAGAGGCCGATCGGGTGGCCGGACTGGATGCCGGAGCCGATGACTACCTTGCCAAGCCTTTCTCCACCAGGGAACTGCTGGCGCGCATGCGTGCGGTGCTGCGCCGCCGGGCCCCTGAGCAGATCCCCGTGACCCTTACCCTGGCTGACCTGAGCCTGGATGAGTTGAGCCAGCGGGTCAGCTTTCGAGGTCAGGCGATCAAGCTCGGTCCAACCGAGTACCGCCTGCTCAACTATCTGATGCGTCATCCTGAACGGGTGCATAGCCGAGCCCAATTGCTGGACAAGGTCTGGGGAGCGCAAGTCTTGATCGAAGACCGAACAGTCGATGTCCATATCAAGCGTTTGCGCGAAGCACTGGGCGAGGGCGCGGCCATGGTGGAGACCGTGCGTGGCAGTGGCTACCGCCTGACCCAGCAGGGCACAACTTCTGCCAGGGGGGGCATGGCTTGATAATTTTCTGCCACGCCATCTGAAGCCTGCAGCATGCTCTGGCGCGCCTTCAGTTTTTTGCTGATTCAGGGTCTTGGCGGTTGGCTGGGCGGGTTGCTGGCCCCCGACAACCTGCAAATCCGCGGTATGGTGATCGGCATGCTGATTGCCAGCGTGCTGGCGTTTCTGGTGGATTTTTCTCGCGGCCTGCAAGTATTGCGCTGGCTGCGCCGCGAAGACCTGGCAGATCTGCCGGTTTCCCGTGGTCTATGGGGGGAAGTGGCCTACCGGGTCAGACGACTGACGCGCAGTCGCGAGCAACTGGCGCAAGCCAGCGAGAAGCGATTGCAGGATTTCCTGGCGGCTTTGCAGGCTTCGCCCAATGGCGTGGTCCTGATCGATGCTGAGGGTTGCATCGAATGGTTCAATCAGACGGCAGCCAGCCACTTCGGGCTGGATCCGCAGCGCGATCGCCTGCAACGCCTGGTCAACCTGGTGCGCGATCCGGCCTTTGTGACCTATGCCTCGCGCAATGACTTCAGCCATGGCTTGTCGATGAACGGGCGTGGTGCTGGCACGTCCAAGCCGCTTCGGCTCTCGGTGCAATTTCATCCCTATGGTGAAGGGCGGCGCCTGCTGCTTTCGCGCGATATCACAGCCCTGGAGCAGGCCGAAGCCCAGCGGCGTGATTTTGTGGCCAATGTCTCGCATGAAATACGTACCCCTTTGACCGTACTGGCTGGTTTTATTGAAACCCTGCAGACTTTGCCCCTGCAAGAGGAGGAGCGAGCACACTACCTTGAGCTGATGGCCAGGCAATCGCAGCGCATGCAATCCCTGGTGGGCGATCTGCTCACCCTTTCCCGGCTAGAGGCCAGTCCCTTGCCAGATGCGGTCGCGCTGGTGCCTGTCCTGCCATTGATGACGCAACTGGCAGAAGAGGCGGCAGCCTTGTCGGCCGCTCTTGCCCAGCGCGCCCAGCCGGTTCATGAGCTTCATTTTGCTACACCCCCACCCCTGGCGATCCGAGGCTCGGCGGACGAAATTCACAGCGCCCTGTCCAATTTGGTGAGCAATGCGGTGCGCTACACCCCTGCCGGAGGGTCGGTGCGGGCCGAGTGGTTGTTGCACGAGGATGGAGGGGCCAGTTTCAGAGTCCAGGACAGCGGGCCGGGCATTGCGCCCGAACACATTCCCCGCCTGACCGAGCGCTTTTACCGGGTGGATCGCAGCCGCTCACGTGACAGCGGCGGCACCGGCCTGGGCCTAGCCATTGTCAAGCATGTGGCGCAGCGCCACGGCGCTGAACTGCACATCGAAAGCACCCCCGGCAGAGGATCGAGCTTCACCATCGGTTTTCCGGCCCACCGGCTGCACCATGTTACTGAGCCTGCGCATCAGCCCTCGTAGCAATAGGCCTACCAATAGGCCTGCCAATCCTTCCAATAATGGAGATAACGTACCCCCAACAGTTGCAACGATACCCATAAATGCATTTTGCATTCTAGCCAATTGTCCTTGTTGTTCGTTTTGTGCTGCTATTTTTTTAGTTTCT
>JAURGS010000400.1 GCA_030833685.1 Rhodoferax sp.
GTTTCGGGCTTTGTGGGGTGCTGGCGAACACCGCCCACAGATACTCTCGTTTTGCGCTCATTTCAAACCTCCGTGCATCGACCACTCACGGGCCTTCTCCGTCATGAACAGTCCCTCGGCCCGGGTCATCTTGGATGAGCGCACAAACAGTTCGCCTTCCCAGTCGAAAGCAATGATCATCACATCGCTCAGGCCGCCATCTTCACACATATCCAGCGCGGACTTGAGCGCCTGCTCTGGGGTGTAGTTCACGCTTGCGGGTAGGCTAATTACTTTCTCGTTGTTCATTTCTTTTCTCCTCTTGCGCGGATGGCGGCGGCTACGCGGTCTTTAGCTTGCATAGTGATATCGTCCTGCTCGCCAGATACAGGCGTCTCAGCAATAACTGCACACGCCTCGCGCTCTGCCTCCATGCCCAGCTTGTACTGCGCGTCCAGTTGCTTCTCGGCCTCACCGAGTTGCTCGTACAGAAGTTGGATGCGCTCTTGCATTCCCAGCAAAGCTTCGCGCACAGGTTCGCTAGTACCCTTAGCCATGGCGAGGTCGTGGATGTTGTAGGTTGTCATGCTTCCCCCTTCGCTGCGGCGATTGCTTCTCTAGTAAGCCTCACGGGGGAGTAACCGGAGCGCTCAAATGTCTCCAGCGCCTCCAGCAGTTGCG
>JAURGS010000401.1 GCA_030833685.1 Rhodoferax sp.
TGGTGCCCCCCTTTCGCTGGGTAAGGTCTGCAAAGGCCATTTGCAGTGTGGTTACCACGGACTGGAGATGGGTGTGGATGGCAAAACCGTGCAGATGCCCGGACAGCGCGTGCGCGGCTTTCCGGCCATCAAAAGTTACGCCGTGGTCGAGCGTTATGGTTTTGTCTGGGTTTGGCCCGGTGACCCAACCAAGGCCGATGTGGCCAAGATGCCGGTGTTTGAATTTTTTGACAACCCGGCCTGGGCCTATGGCGGCGGGCTGTACCACGTCAAGGCCGATTACCGCTTGATGATCGACAACCTGATGGACCTGACGCACGAGACCTATGTGCACGCCAACAGCATCGGCCAGCCCGAGATCGACGAGACACCGTGCGAGACCAAGGTCGAAGGCGATCAAGTCATTTTGCAGCGCCACATGCAAGGCATTCAGGCCCCGCCTTTCTGGCAAATGGCCATGAGCGCCAACGGCCTGGACCCGCAGGCCAAGGTGGACCGCTGGCAGATCTGCCGCTTCACGCCGCCCACCCACATCATGATCGACGTGGGTGTGGCGCTGGCAGGCCAAGGCGGTTTTGATGCCGCCCCCGAGCACAAAGCCTACAGCGTGGTGGTGGACTTCATCACGCCCGAGACCGAGACCTCACACTGGTATCACTG
>JAURGS010000402.1 GCA_030833685.1 Rhodoferax sp.
CATTAACAGAGCTAACTCAAACGAAAGGCGATAGCCTGCCATTTCGTGTAAAACAATTTGCAATAGCTCCCAAGGAAAGGAAAGAACTCCATCGCCGCATTGAGCTGCGTTTCGAGAAGATGATCGAAGCGGGATTTGAAGAGGAAATGAAGGCGTTGTACGCCAGAGAAGATCTTCATCCTGAACTGCCATCGATCCGATGCGTTGGTTATAGGCAGATGTGGGATTATTTAGACGGTAATTGTGATTTAGACGAAGCGGTTTTCCGTGGTGTCTGTGCAACCCGTCAGTTGGCCAAGCGACAAATCACCTGGTTGCGCAGTTGGGATGATTTAACTTGGTTAGATAGCGAAAACATTGATCAAGCGTTAGAAACTCTTTCAGATGCAATAGCATCTGATTAGTATTGCTGTGTATAATGTGATCGCTTTTGCGTGAATATACTCTGGAAAGGATCCGTTATTGAGGCTTTTAAAAAATCACAGCCTTTCAATAACAACGGAGTTTTTTTATTCATTTAGCTCAGATGCAAAGGCCGCACCTTTTTGTGCACCACTAGCTAAATAATTACAACAAAATACAAATAAGGAAAATAAAATGGCTAAGGGGCAATCGCTACAAGACCCATTCCTAAATGCACTCCGTCGTGA
>JAURGS010000403.1 GCA_030833685.1 Rhodoferax sp.
TGAGCGGCACCCGAAACTGCGCCACCAATTGTGCCACAACCTGCCAAAGTTGCCAATACCAATATCAACATAAGTTTTTTCATTGCTCAACTCCAAAATGTTCCAATTACCCAAAAAACCAATAGCATTGTAAATACATCCATCATTTAATTCCGAAATGACTCTTAATAATCTCAGCACAATCAGCAGCACTATTACTGCCAAATTGACTAAACTTTAAAATAGTTTGAGAATGTTGCGTACACAATCCAGCACATTCCCGCACAATCAACTCGGCGAACTTTTCAAGTGCTACTAATGCGCTAGGATGAAAAGGTTTGCCCGCATCAATACCATATGCCTGTTCAGCAAGTTCTTTAATTTGTTTGTTCATACTGCCTCTAGTTGATCTTCATCATTAATACGAACAAACACCTTGTCATGTGCGAGTCCGGTTTTGCTGTCACCGCTGGGATATTGATAAGTGTAGCAAAACTCTCCACCATTGGTTACACCAACAAAATTTGCCCCAATAATAAGACGGTCTTTTTCTTTAATCAAGGGTTGCAAATGGACGGAAGAAAGATTTGCACACCTGGTAATAGCATTAGCTGTAATCATTTATTGATTTCCTTTTATCTGCGTTTTCATTCTCAATCTCA
>JAURGS010000404.1 GCA_030833685.1 Rhodoferax sp.
GGGGCTGGCGCCTCAACCGCAGCCTCCACCACCGGCGCGGGTGCTGCCTCAGCGGTCAAGCTCACCCACTCCTTGACACCAAACGCTGGCGTGTAGATGCGCCCGTACGACTTGTGCTGGTAATGCTCATTGCCGAGGGTCACAATCGGCACCGGCGCGTTCTGGTCTTTCTCAACCTGCGCGGCGATGGCGACTGCCAACTCCTGCACGGCGCGCTTGCCGCCCACCGACGTGGTGGTAAACCGCGCTTCCATGCCGGCGTCTTCACCGCTGACGCACTTCAACGACATGCCGACTTGTGTTTCCCAGCCCTTCTTGGCACCGGGAGGCGCCGCGTCGAGTTCAGGCAACGGATCGCTGACCGAGGCCATCTTCTCACCCAGCACCTCGCCGTCGCCCCAGGCGATAAAGCCGTGGACGAAGGAAAACGGGTTGACGGCCCAGTGCGAACCGTCCTCCACCTCGGTCTGGTCGGCACCAAACACCCAGTGGCCGGTGCGGTCCATTTTCAGGATCACAATACCAGCGGGACCAGCAGCAGACTCCAGCTTGCGAAGCGAGGTGGCAAGAGAAGCAACAGCGGGGAGATTTGCACCTGCGAACGTGACTAGATTTGACATTACTTTACTCCT
>JAURGS010000405.1 GCA_030833685.1 Rhodoferax sp.
GGTTTGATCCGCACCGAATACCCAGTGACCGGTCTTGTCCATCTTTAAGATGACAACGCCGGCTGCGCCTACTTCGGATTGGATTGTTCGCAACGACGTTGCCAACGAACTGACTGCGGGGAGGTTTGCTTTAGAGAAGGTTACTAAACTCATTTGATTTTCCTTAGTTGATTTTAGAAAGGGCTGCAGTTAACTGCTTCCCGATTTGCAACACTGCTGACCGGGGATCACTCTCCGGGGCAAGCGTTGTGCCTGAAGACACTGCCACGACAAGATCGTCAGGCAATGCCAACTTGCGCTTTTTGAGTTCCTTCTCAGCCTGTGCAGGCGATAGGACCTCTGGTTCTTTGTAGGCTTCTAGGCCCATTGCGGTCAATGCGTCGGCGGCTTTTTTATCGTCCACCCATTGACGTGTGGCGCGCTTTGGCACCAGTTTATACCCTGGCACAGGAGCGCCGCTATCCAACATTTGATGGGCCAAGGCGCGCAGGTCCTTGATCCAATCTTCTAATATATCAGCATTGGCCAAGTAGCTGCCAATCATGTTTGCGTCTAACGATTTGATTGCTACTTGCAACGCGCGGTCAGCGGCGCCGGTCATCTGAGGGCAGATTGGTTTGGCGGTACACCA
>JAURGS010000406.1 GCA_030833685.1 Rhodoferax sp.
CATACAATTCATCATGCGTCATGTGTTTTTATCCTTCAATCTAGCCTCTACCATGTCAATTAAATTGCTTGGTGTGCGGCAGTTGTCATAGAGCCATTGCGCTTCCTCATCAGTCAGCCCTACCAACGGGCGCTGTGGTGGGGTGGTGTAGAGCTTGTCATTGTGCTGAGGTTTTTTTATCCAGCCGACTTGTATTTGGCCTCCGACATCGACAGCAACAATGGCTACAGGCTCCTGCGCTGGCTGTGCCAATGCTTCTTTGATGGCGGTAATGGCATCGTCTATATCTGCCCGAAATCCTGGCAAATTTTCCAGCACATTAAGCGCCAGCTTCAATGCTTCACGCTCCATGTTGTCTAACTTGTCCTGCGCCATAGCGCGTTTTGATTCGTAGCCTGTCATGTTGTTCCCCTTGCTCTGATTGCTTTGCGTACAGATGCCGCACCTTCATGCCAACCTTTAGTAAAACAATAGGATTGCTCTGGCCATAATGCACCCCTACCGATTGATGGCAGTATTCTTGGTTTTCCAGCCCGTGTTCTGCTGCATTTCTCACGCTCGTCAGCACGGGCTGCTGCTTCTACCAAAGCGGCAAAGGCTTCAAATCGGTTTGGCTCACCATCCTCT
>JAURGS010000407.1 GCA_030833685.1 Rhodoferax sp.
ATCTGTCGTGGAGTTGTAGACATAGCTGGGGCCGTTGCAAGCCACGAACAACTGGTTGCCGTTGTTGGCCATCGACACTGGCTCAGACGTGCCCGAGACATTGCCGAGCAACGTGGCGGTGTAGGTGGTATCCAGTTTGAACAACTGCTCACCCGAGACAACATACAGGTTGCCGTTAAACGAGTTGACGCCCCGGATTGGGCCGGTGCCCACGGTGACCAGCAAGCGCAAGCCGGGGGCGCGTTGCAAGTAAGCAGGCTCTTTGCCTGCCTCCGGCACGATTTCGGGGAACAGGTTAACCATGCGGTTGTCCGCAGCATTGACGCTGCGGGCAACGTATGCTGACCCAAGGATCGGCGACTTCATCAGTAGTTACCGGCGTAGATGTTGAAGCGCTGGCGGTTGGCCACCAGAGCGTATGGCAGTGCCATCACATCGTCGGGGTTGTTGATGCGCTTCAGATCGCGCTTGCTGGTCATGGCGATGCGTTGCACCTGCGGGCTTGGCTCGACGCCAAACTCGGGCGCGATCTCCATCGCCAAGTTGTAGGTGAACGCCCGCAGGTAGCCTGGCGGGTAGTACAGGACGGTGGACAGCAGGGCGGGCTGATCCAGTTCTTGCA
>JAURGS010000408.1 GCA_030833685.1 Rhodoferax sp.
GGCCGTGACTACGCCAGCGTTGACGGCCACCGCCTGAGCGTTGGGGAACTGGGCCACAAAGTCCTTCTTCATCTGGTCGTAGGGCTGGCGGTTGACCAGGTCGAACCGCACCGGCACGGTGTGCAACTCGGGCAGCTTGTCCTTGTACTCGCCCGGCTCCAGCACGAACGTGGCTGGCTTGATCCGCGCCATGACCTGCTCCAGCGCACCTGGGCGCGGCTCCCACTGGTTGAAGTCTTTGTTGACTAGGAAGAAGTACTGCTGCTGGAACGCGCCCTTGCTGCGGCCCAGCAGCGACTGATCGACGATCTTGCACTGGCCAAACACGTCCTCCAGGCCGTTGCTGGTGAAACTGCCGGTCAGACCCCAGCGGGTACGCACCTCGGTGATGACCTTGTTGAAAGCCTTGAACCTGGCGCCGGAGGGATTCTTCAGCCGGGTCAACTCGTCAAACACAACGGCGTCAAAACCCCATGATCTGTCCCAGTGGTCGGCCAGCCATTGCAGGTTGTCGTAGTTGGTCACCACGATTTCGGCGCTTGAATCTTCAATCGCAGTCAGCCGCTGCTTGGGCGTCCCGACCGCCACCGACACTTCGCGGTACTCGGCCCACA
>JAURGS010000409.1 GCA_030833685.1 Rhodoferax sp.
TCTTTCACTCACAGGCAGAAGCTTTAACGCATGACAAACCGAGCGTCGTGCCGTGCGAAAAAACTAGTATTTACGAGATAGAGAGCAAATCAAATGGCTGACATCACACTTCCGCAACTTGGCGAAACCGTCACCGAGGGCACGATTACTCGTTGGTTTAAAAAAGTTGGCGACACGGTTGCTGCTGACGAACCGTTATTCGAAGTCTCAACCGACAAAGTTGATACAGAGGTGCCGTCACCTGTTGCTGGCACGCTCACTGAAATTCGAGTTAATGAAGGCGACACGGTTCCGGTCGGCACTGTGATTGCAGTTGTTGGTGCGGCGAATGCTTCTGCAGCGCCTGTTTCGCCAGCGCCCGCGCCAGCACCTGTTGCTCAACCTGCACCGGCGCCTGCGCCGGCACCAGCACCAGCACCAGCACCAGCACCTGTCGCTCAGCCTGCACCAGCACCAGCGCCTGCGCCAGCGCCGGTCGCTCGACCAGCCGCAGCAGTTGCAACTGCAACGCGAACGGCGATCGCGCCAAATGTTTCGAACAAACTTCTTTCACCAGTCGTGCGTCGCCTAGTTGCCGATCACGGCATTGATGTCAACGCACTCGTTGGCACTGG
>JAURGS010000040.1 GCA_030833685.1 Rhodoferax sp.
CCCCACCTCAGGCTTGGCCAGCATCAACTGCGTGTGCAGCGCCAGAGCCCCCTATGCCCTGCCCCAACCCGTCCCAACACATCATTGCAGAGCCGCCTGCGCCGCAATGTCCAAAGAGCGCAGGCGCAGCTCAGGATCGAAAACGTCACTCACCAAAACCAATTCATCGGCGTCGGTGGCTTGCACCAAGGCTTGCATGCCCTCAGCGATCCTCGTCGGCCCGCCAACCAGGGCCACCGCCAAGAAGTCCGCGATCGCCTGCCGGTGAGGCTCTGGTAGCTTATCCATAAAACCGGGCACCGGCGGCGCAAGCGCCCGTCGCTCGCCAGTGAGGATACCCAGCACCCGTTGGTAAGTGCTGCTGGCCAGAAATTCAGCCTCTTCATCGCTGGGTGCTGCAATCAAAGGCACACCGATGGCCACATAGGGCTTGGCCAGTTGGGCACTGGGTTGAAACAGGTCTCGGTAAACCGCCAGCGCCTGCAACAGGTACCGGGGCGCGAAATGCGAGGCAAAAGCAAAGGGCAAGCCCAGGCGCGCCGCCAGACGTGCCGAGAACAGGCTCGACCCCAGCAGCCAGATCGGCACCTGTGTGCCGCAACCAGGGTTAGCCACCAGCCGCTGACCAGGTTGCGCCGGCGCAAGCAAACCCTGCAACTCCATCACATCCCGCGGAAAATCATCCTCTTGCTCAACACGGTCTCGTCTGAGCGCGCGCATGGTCAAGGGGTCGGTGCCCGGTGCTCGGCCCAAACCCAAATCAATTCGCCCCGGGTACAACTCGGCCAGCGTCCCGAACGCCTCAGCCACCACCAAGGGTGCGTGGTTGGGCAGCATCACGCCGCCGGACCCCACCCGGATGGACTTGGTGGCACCAGCCAGATGCCCAACCAGAACCGAGGTCGCCGAACACGCCAGGCCAGGCATATTGTGGTGCTCGGCAAGCCAATAACGCTTAAAACCCAGCGTCTCGGCATGTTGCGCCGTTCGCGTTGCGATGGCAAGCGCTTGCGCGACTGTTCCACCTTGGCGAATAGCGACCAGGTCCAGCATGGACAGTTGAATCGGCTTGGCTTGTGTCATGGGTGTGCATTTTGCCTGCTGCCAACACAGGCCCACGAAGACAGCACCTTAAAAAGTACTGGTGTATAGTGGCCGCAAAACAAGATGGTCAGACCGCCGGCGCCTGCAGCCCTCGGCCAGAATCATTCAACTGAGGAGAGACCCCTTCAATGAGAGCCAAGGAGCAAGCGGCGATGCGTCAGCTGCTCGGCCTGCTCGAGGCGCGCTATGCGATGCGCGTTTTGTGGGCCTTGCGCGATGGTCATCCGCAAACCTTTCGCCTGCTGCAAGACAGCGTCGGCGGCATCACACCAAACACGCTCAACACGCGGATTAAAGACCTGCGAGGGGCCGGCCTGCTCGACCATGGCAAGGTGGGTTACCGCGTCACACCTGCTGGTGTGGACCTTATTAAACGCCTGGGTGAACTGCAGGGCTTCGCCGACAAATGGGCCACCCCTGTGCGTAAAGGCGCGGCCCAAGCGTGAACAACACTCTGGTTTTGACTTAGTGGAAAATACCGCTTTTTTCTGACCAGGTAGATACCTATGAGTGAAGCGCCAAGCGACAAGCTGGAAATCGAAGACAAGGTCCACGGTAGCGGCGATGTCGCCCAAAGCGGACAACGCGTTACCGTTCACTACACCGGATGGCTTTACGAGCAAGGCACTCAGGGGAAAAAGTTTGACTCCAGCCTGGACCGCCGTGATCCGTTCGTTTTCCAGCTTGGTGCTGGCATGGTGATTCGCGGCTGGGACGAAGGCGTCGCCGGGATGCGCGTGGGTGGCAAGCGAACCCTCATCATCCCGCCACACATGGGCTACGGCGCCCGTGGCGCCGGCGGCGTTATCCCGCCAAACGCCACGCTGAAATTCGAAGTCGAGTTGCTCGCCCTCGCCTGAGGACGGCAACCCAGCGCAAAACCGGGCGCCGGCCATCACCTTGGGTCCTGGCCCAACGCCCCGGGGCTTCTCTCGCCCGCCCCACAAGGCAGATTCGACGCCCTTGAATTGTCAGGCTTCGCCCCCAGTTAATAGCTGTTTGATCCTACGCACAGACGAAAGACATGTCTTCAACCGAACCCACAACACCCCCAAGCCAGGAACCCACTGCACCAGCGCCAGCGGACGCTGTCAACCCCGAGCAACAAGTGGTCGATGATTTAGCCCAGTGCCAGGCCACGTTGGCGGAGCTGCAAGCCAAAAATGCCGACCTGGCCGACCAGTTTCTGCGCGCCAAGGCTGATGCCGAAAACGCGCGACGTCGCGCAGAAGACGAGATCGCCAAGTCCCGAAAATTCGCGCTCGAAGGCTTCGCCGAGAGCCTGCTGCCCGTTTTAGACAGCCTTGAAGCAGGGCTTGCGGCACAGCAGGCAACCCTGGAGCAGATTCAGGAAGGCGCTCAGGCCACTCTGCGCCAACTAACCAGCGCCCTGGAGCGCAACAAAGTGGTAGCGGTCAACCCACAAGCTGGCGACAAATTCGACCCGCACAGCCATCAGGCCATCAGCATGGTGCCCAGCGAACAGGACGCCAACACCGTGGTCAGCGTGCTGCAAAAAGGCTACACCATGGCAGAGCGTGTATTGCGCCCCGCTTTGGTAACGGTTTCTGCCCCCAAATAATCAAATCAAGCGCTTGAAATTGGCCTGGACGGCCTCAAATGGTCCACAACCGGACTTGAAGCAGTGGCGCCAGGCGCCCTGGCGGGTCACGAAACCCAATCAACATTGAAGGAAACATCATGGGACGAATCATCGGTATCGACCTGGGCACCACCAACAGCTGCGTGTCGATCATGGAGGGACAGAGCGCCAAGGTCATCGAAAACGCTGAAGGCGCGCGCACGACGCCCTCGATCGTGGCCTACCAGGAAGACGGCGAGGTGCTGGTGGGTGCATCGGCCAAACGCCAGGCCGTGACCAACCCCAAAAACACGCTGTACGCCGTCAAACGCCTGATCGGCCGCAAATTCACCGAAAAAGAGGTGCAAAAAGACATCGATCTGATGCCCTACTCCATCGTCGCTGCCGACAACGGGGACGCCTGGGTGGAAGTGCGCGGCAAAAAGATCTCCGCTCAGCAGGTCAGTGCAGACATTCTTCGCAAAATGAAGAAAACCGCTGAAGATTATTTGGGCGAAACCGTCACCGAGGCGGTCATCACGGTGCCTGCCTATTTCAACGACTCGCAGCGTCAAGCCACCAAAGACGCCGGGCGCATCGCCGGCTTGGAAGTCAAGCGCATCATCAACGAGCCCACGGCTGCTGCGCTGGCCTTTGGCCTGGACAAGACAGAAAAAGGCGACCGCAAAATTGCCGTGTACGACCTGGGCGGTGGCACATTTGACGTCTCCATCATCGAAATTGCTGACGTGGATGGTGAGAAACAGTTTGAGGTTCTGTCCACCAACGGCGACACCTTTTTGGGTGGCGAGGACTTTGACCAGCGCATCATCGACTTCATCATTGCCGAGTTCAAGAAAGAACAAGGCGTTGATTTGTCCAAGGATGTTTTGGCCCTGCAGCGCCTGAAAGAAGCGGCTGAAAAGGCCAAGATTGAACTCTCCAGCAGCGCACAGACCGATATCAACCTGCCTTACGTGACTGCTGACGCAACAGGCCCCAAGCACCTGAACATCAAACTTACCCGCTCCAAGCTGGAATCGCTTGTGGAGGAGTTGATCGAGCGCACGATCGCACCCTGCCGCACGGCCTTGAAAGACGCCGGCGTGAGCGTTGGCGATATCAACGACGTGATTCTGGTTGGCGGCATGACGCGCATGCCCAAAGTGCAGGAGAAGGTCAAGGCCTTGTTCGGCAAGGAGCCACGCAAAGACGTCAACCCGGATGAAGCGGTCGCCGTTGGTGCCGCGATTCAGGGGCAGGTTCTTGCTGGGGACCGCTCGGACGTTCTGTTGCTGGACGTCACCCCGCTGTCACTGGGCATTGAAACTTTGGGTGGCGTGATGACCAAAATGATCAATAAGAACACCACCATCCCGACCAAGTTTGCGCAGTCGTTCTCAACGGCCGACGACAACCAGCCCGCGGTGACCATCAAGGTTTATCAGGGTGAGCGTGAGATCGCGACTGGCAATAAGTTGCTGGGTGAGTTCAATTTGGAGGGCATTCCTCCGGCAGCACGTGGCGTGCCGCAAATTGAGGTGTCTTTTGACATTGATGCCAACGGCATTTTGCATGTCGGCGCGAAAGATAAAGGCACGGGCAAAGAGAACAAGATCACGATCAAAGCCAACACCGGCCTGTCCGAGGCTGAAATTCAGCAGATGGTCAAAGACGCGGAGCTCAACGCCGCAGAGGACAAGAAAAAGCTCGAATTGGTCCAGGCCCGTAACCAGGCTGAAGCCAGTATTCACAGCGTCAAGAAGAGCCTGACCGAATACGGCGACAAGATTGAGGCCGCCGAGAAAGAGGCCATTGAGAGCGCTGTCAAGGACCTGGAGGCGGTTCTCAAAGATGGCGACAAAGCTGCGATTGAGTCAAAGACCGAGGCGTTGATGTCGGCCAGCCAAAAACTGGGCGAGAAGATGTATGCAGAAATGCAGGCTAAGCAATCCGCTGAGGCTGGTGCAAGCGCTGGCCCAGAGCAGACTGCTGCGGCCGATGACAACGTGGTCGACGCCGAAGTGAAAGAAGTGAAAAAGCCCTAAACGCGGCACCTGACTTGATATTTCTAACCGCACAGCCGCCGCGTTGGACACCCCCGGGTGCATCGACGCGGCGTTTGTACTGAAACACATTGGTTTCACAACATGTCCAAACGTGATTACTACGAGGTTTTGGGAGTACCCAAAAACGCCTCGGACGACGAGATCAAAAAAGCCTATCGCAAGCTGGCGATGAAGCACCACCCTGACCGCAATCAGGGCGATGCCACCAAGGCCGCTGAAGAGAAGTTCAAAGAAGCCAAAGAGGCTTACGAGATCCTGTCAGACGGACAAAAACGCGCTGCCTACGACCAGCACGGCTTCGCCGGGGTCGATCCGAATATGCGCGGTCCTGGCGCTGAAGCCTACGGCGGCTTTGCCGAGGCCTTTGGCGACATTTTTGGCGACATGTTTGGACAGTCACGCGGACGCGGTGGCAAACAGGTTTACCGGGGTAGCGACCTGAGCTATGCCATGGAGATCACGCTGGAAGAAGCCGCTACTGGCAAAGATGCGCAAATACGCATTCCCAGCTGGGAAGCGTGTGGCATTTGTCACGGCAGCGGCGCCAAGCCCGGCACTCAAATTAAATCCTGCCAGACCTGCGGCGGCGCCGGCGCAGTTCAAATGCGCCAGGGGTTTTTCAGCGTTCAGCAGACTTGTCCCACCTGCCGTGGTGCCGGAAAGGTCGTCTCTGACCCTTGCACGGCCTGTCACGGCCAGGGGAAAACCAAAAAACAGAAAACGCTGGAAGTGAAGATTCCCGCAGGCATCGACGGCGGAATGCGTATTCGCAGCGCGGGCAACGGCGAGCCTGGCACCAACGGCGGCCCGCCCGGTGACCTGTACATCGAAATCCGACTCAAAAAGCACGATATCTTTGAGCGCGATGGGGATGACCTGCATTGCTCGGTCCCGATCAGCATGGTCACAGCAGCGCTAGGTGGCGAAATTGAAGTTCCCACCCTGGCTGGCAAGGCCGCGATCGACATCCCGGAGGGCACACAGACCGGCAAACAGTTCCGTCTGCGCGGCAAAGGTATTCGCGGTGTGCGATCCAACTACCCGGGTGATCTTTACTGCCATATCGTGCTCGAGACCCCTGTCAAGCTAACAGATCACCAACGCAAGCTCCTGCGTGATCTGGAAGAGTCCTTGCAAAGCGGCGGCGGAAAACATTCTCCGGTTGGGGAGAGCTGGACCGACAGGCTAAAGAACCTGTTCAACTGATGCGCTAGCGCTTTGCAGCGCGGCGAGGGCTTGCACACCAAACCACCTGCATCAGACGGCTATACCAAGTGGCGAACCCTGCGCGCTCGGCTGGCGATCGCCTATTTCGCCTCGCACCTCGTCTCGCGTTCTGTGCCGCCAGACCACCTGGCTCCCTTAGCCTCAATTTTTGTTTTCGGTTCGCCATATTCATTGCTGATGTGGTCAAATGGGCCACCTCGCTCAGGGTCGTTCGCGCAACTGCTGTCTCGGACGGATAAACCCGGGCATGGTAAAAATTAATTGGGGATTTTCTGATGATGTCGCGCCGCTTCCACCTTATCGCGTACGCAGGCCTGATGCTTGGCCTGGCATGGCCTGCAGCCAGTTGGGCTCAAACCGCCAGCAAACCGCTTCGCCTCGGTGTGCTGCCCAACATCAGCGCTCGGATTTTGCTGACCCATTACCAACCCATGCGGGAGTACCTCAGCGAACAACTCAAGCGCGAAGTCGTCATTGAAACCTCCACCAATTTCAAGACCTTCGCGCAATCCACCAGTCGTGGAGAGTACGACCTGATCGTGACCGCGCCCAACCTCGGACTGGTGGCCAAGGTTGACCAAGGCTGGAAGCCGCTGGCATCGTACGAGCCAAAAATTCCTGCTCTCCTGGTCGCTCTAAAGCAAAACCCGAACGACGACGTCAAACAATTACAGGGCAAGAAACTTGCTTTGTCCAACCCCCAGTCTCTGGTCGCTTTGGTTGGCCTCAAATGGCTCAGCGAACAAGGCTTAACGCAGGACAAAGATTACAAAGTGACGTTAGCGGCTAACGACGAGAGTTTGGGCGTTTTACTCAATGGCGGCGAAGCGCCCATGGCGATGATGAGCATGGGCGAATACAAGGCCAAATCAGAGGCCATGCGTGCAACCCTGCGCATCGTCAAGGTCATGAAAGAACTTCCCGGCTTTATGGTAATGAGCAACCCGAAGATGCCTGCGCAGGAAAGCGCTCAATTACAGGCAGCGATGCGGGCGTTTCCGCAAACCACTTTGGGTAAGCGTTATTTCGAGCTCAGCGGGTTTAAAAATATCGGCCCAGTCGACGAAGACGGCATGGCGTTTCTGTCGAGCTTTGTCGATCAAACCCGCGCCGGGCTTGACCTCAAATAATTAAGACTGTGCGCCGCAGCTCTGGGTTGAGACTCAAACTCGCCCTTGGTGGGGTGGCGCTTCTTGGCTTGTTGTGGGGCATCAGCACCTACAACACAGCCAAAATCGTGGACCAGTCGCTTCGGTCCCAACTCGAAGAGCGCGGCAAACTGCTCAGTCCAATGCTCAACTCGGCGCTGGCGGTGCCCATGGTTCAAAGGGATTACGCTTCTGTTGGCGCAATCTTGCTTGAGAGCCGTGCATCGCCTGAGCTGGAATATATTTTTGTTCAGGACTCGCAAGGCACGGTGATCGCCAGTGAGGGCAAGGCGCCTCCCGAAGTGATGAACGGCACACCGACGTCAAACAGTGACGACCCAATTACCCTTCAGACACAACATTTCTCAACACCTCTGGCCTTAGCAGGACAGGCTGTGGGCGTAGTTCGGTTTGGACTTTCCGGCAGTTCCCTGCTGGCTACCCGGCAAGCCATGCTGAGAGACATGTTCCTGATCGGGACTTTGGCACTGGTTCTGGTGTCGCTGATCTTATGGATTGCCAGCGGATCAATAATTCGGCCACTGAGCAGATTGGCGCGAAGCAGCCGGCAGATTGAAAGTGGTCACTACGACCTGGATCTTCCTCAGGCCGGAAACGACGAAATTGGCGATCTGATCAAGGCCTTTCGCGCAATGGGGATTGAGATCAACCGAAAAGTCAGCGAGCTCACGGCCAGCCAAGGTCTTCAACAAACCTACCTGCGCGAAGCCTTGCAAAGGCAAGAGGAGCTCAAGATTGCTGTGCGTGCAGCCCAAGCAGCCAATGAAGCCAAGAGCCAGTTTTTGGCCAATATGAGTCATGAGATACGCACGCCGCTCAATGCGATGATGGGCATGCTGCAGCTGTTGCGCAAGACGGGCTTATCGGACAAGCAGCTTGATTTTGCGACCAAGTCGCATTCGGCCGCGCTGTTTTTGCAACGCTTGCTCAATGACATCTTGGACTTCTCCAAGATCGAGGCCAACATGCTGGTCTTTGACGCGCAGCCCTTTGCGCTCAAGGACCTCATGCAAGAGGTCTCTCACGTGCTGCAGCCGCCAGCCAGCGACAAGGGCCTGGCGCTCAAGGTTGACACCGAGGCGCTCGCTGGGCGCGTGATTGGCGACGAACACCGGTTGCGCCAGGTGCTGCTCAACCTGGGCTCCAACGCGATCAAGTTCACCCCCAGCGGAAGCGTTCACATCAAGGCCGAAGTGATCAGCCAGGGCGACCATGCCGTGGAGCTGCTCTTTAGCGTGCGTGACACCGGCATTGGCATCGCAGCCGAGCAGCGCGCCAACATCTTCAAAAGCTTTACCCAGGCCGAGGCCTCCACGACCCGGCGCTTTGGCGGCAGCGGGCTGGGGCTGAGCATCAGCAACGGGCTGGTCAAACTCATGGGCTCACACATTCGGCTGCAAAGCCAGCCCGGCCAAGGCAGTACCTTTAGCTTTCGCATTAATTTACCTCTGGCTGATGAGGCCAGCCAGGATGCAGCCCAACAGGTCAGCCAAGACACCCCGGCGGCGCAGCCATCTGCTCTTGGCGCTGTGGCCACTGAGCACCACCACCCATCGGCTGAGCTGGCCAGCGCTGCTGCCTCCAGCGCACCTGTGCCCGCGTCTAAGGCCACGGCGAGCACGCCGCTCACCTCGGCCAAGCCGCTCAAGGGCCTGCGGGTGCTGGTGGTCGAAGACTCACCCATGAACCAGGAGGTAGCCAAAGGCCTGCTCGAGGACGAAGGCGCTCAGGTCGAAGTGGCCGAGAACGGCCAAACCGGCCTGGATGCGGTGATCGCCGCCAACCCGCCCTTTGATGCGGTTTTGATGGATATTCAGATGCCGGTGATGGATGGCTTTGTCTCGACCATGGCGATTCGGCGCATACCGCAGTTTCAGGATCTGCCGATCATCGCCATGACGGCCAATGCCATGGCCTCGGACCGTGACAAGTGTTTTGCGATTGGCATGAACGGCTACATCGGCAAGCCCTACGACATCGCCGAGGTGGTTGCCACCTTGCTGCGCGCCACGGCCAAGCACCGGGAACAAAAAGCGCAAGGCAGCCCCTCCAAGCCTGGGGCCGGTGGTTCAGGCCTGTCCTGGGCTGACGCTGCGGTGTCTGAGTCCACGCTGGCTGTGGGGGCTGCTCACAACATTGAACTGCCGCTTGCGCTCAAGCGCATGGGGGGCAAGATTGGCATCTACAAGCGCATGCTGCACAGCTTTAGTCAGGACATCGGTGGTATTGCCGGGCAGCTGCGCGCTTTGAGCCCGGATTCGCCTGAGAGCGCTATGCGACTGCTGCACTCCTTTAAAGGCTCAGCGGGCATGCTCGGCTTTCGCGCGCTCTCAGAGCGCCTGGCACAGGCTGAGCGCGATCTCAAACAGTCGGCTCGCCCCAGCCTGGAGCCTGAAGAAATCAACGCCTTGTCGGCGTTGATTGACACAGAGCAAAAAGCGGCGGCTGCCTTGCTCAGCGCCCTGGACGATGATCTGGCCCAACAAAAGGCCCACCAGGCTCAATCCCGCAGCACGCTCACACCCAGCGAGCTCGAAGCCTTCAGCGCCGATATGCATCGCCTCATCGCACTGCTGGAGGCATCCAATATGTCGGCCGTGGACCTCTTTGAGCAAATCCACGCCCAGTACCCCCAGATGCTCGGCGCCGCAGCAAGCAGCCTGCAAAAAGCCATTGACACCCTGGCATTCAAAAACGCCGCAGAACTCTGTGAGGATCTGTTGTTATCCTCCACCTAAATGACTGCCAGCGCAGACTGGATTCCCCAAGCCTACCCATCATGCAATCTGCTGACCCCATTGACCCTGCTGAATTTCTGTTTGATCAGGATGGTCACCTGCCGGCTAATGCACGCCAGACTATCTTGGTGGTCGATGATCAACCCACCAACGTCCATGCACTGCATCAGATATTTAGCGGCGATCATGAGGTGCTGGTCGCTACCAATGGTCAGGATGGCCTGAACCTGGCACGAAGCCGGCACCCGGACTTGATCCTGCTGGACATTGTTATGCCCGACCTCGATGGGAAGGAGGTCTGTCGTCAGCTCAAAGCAGCGGCTGATACGGCCGATATTCCAGTCATCTTCATCACAGGCAACACCGACACCGCAGACGAGGTGGCGGCGCTGGCACTTGCAGCAGTGGACTTCATCCGAAAACCCTTTGAGCCCCTGGTTGTGCGTGCACGGGTACAGGTACATCTCGAACTCAGGCAAAAAAATCAACAACTCTTGGCTTCACGGTCTGCGCTGGCGTTGGCTGCCACAGCGTTTTCGCACACCAGTGAAGGCATCATCATTCTTGACACCAATGGCCTGGTGATCGCAATAAACAAGGCTTTCGAGGCCGTCTCAGGGCGTGCGTCTGCGCAAACAATCGGACGCGCCTTCAAAGACTGGGAGCTGGCTCCAGGCTCACGCTATGGGTCCAACGTCATTTGGGAACAAATGCAAGACACCGGGTTTTGGAATGGCGAGATTCTTTGCCTCAACCAAAACGGCAGCACTTCCGCACAGTTGCTCAACATCAACCAAGTCCTTGATGAGGCAGGTAGACGCACGCATTTCGTTGTCAACATGACCAACATCACCCGTCTCAAAGGCTTGCAAAAAGAGCTGGAGTCAATGGCAAATTTCGACGCGCTGACCGGTCTGCCCAACAGAGTCTTGCTGGCCGACAGAATGCGCCAGGCCATCACCCAGCACAGCCGCCGCGGCAAAGCGCTGGCTGTGTGCTACCTGGACCTCGACGGCTTCAAAGCAGTCAATGACAACTACGGGCACAACTACGGTGATGAGTTGCTGATTGCCCTCTCCAATCGCCTTCGCAAAGCTTTGCGCGACGGCGACACCCTGGCGCGCATCGGGGGTGATGAATTTGTCGCCATTGCCAGTGACATTTCTTCCGATAAAGACCGAGAAAGGGTCTTAGCGCGCCTGTTGCGCGCGGCCAGTGACCCAATACAGGTAAAAGACGCCGAACTTCAAGTCTCGGCGAGCATCGGCGTGGCGATTTACCCCAAGGATGCGGATACACAAGAAACGCTCATGCATCTGGCCGATCAAGCCATGTATGTCGCCAAACAGCTTGGCAAAAACCGCTCCCAGATGTATTCGGGCATTATGGATGGGTCTGCTGAGAATCTCGAGGCGCGCCAACAGGAGCTGCAAAAAGCAGTGGTCAACAACGAGCTTGTTTTGCACTATCTGCCCCGCGTCTCCATGCGCACTGGCAATGTCAATGGCTATGAAGCCTTGCTTCGATGGACCCATCCCCGCTTGGGCTCTTTGTTGCCCTCTGACTTTCTAACAGACCACCAAAACTCGCCCTTGATGATCCAATTAACCGATTGGGTAATCGGCGAATCGCTGCAGCAACTTGAGCGCTGGAGGGAAACGGAACTCGACCACCCGATCAGTATCAACCTGAGCGGGTTCGACCTGTTCGAAACCGACTTAGCGCAACGGTTAGCCCTTCAACTAAAGGCCCATCCAAGCGTGGCCCCATCTTCGCTCCAACTCGAAATTCAGGAGCCCGTGCTGATGCAACAAGTTGATCAGGCAGCAAGCGTCCTCAAGTCATGCGCTGCCTTGGGAGTCGGTTTCGCGATAGATAATTTTGGTACCGGCTACGCTACCGCCGCCTATCTGCGCAAATTGCCTTGTTCGGCCATCAAAATCGACCGCAGCTTTGCCTCCAATTTGATCAACGACAGCAACAGCCAGTCTGTCGTGCGTGGTGTCCTGGGCCTAGCCAAAGCCTACGGCTGTAAAGTCATCGCCGACGGCGTGGAATCTTTCCCGGTGAGTGAGGTCTTGCGCCGCATGGGCTGTGACAGCATCCAGGGGCACTACATCGCACCAGCCATGCGAGCCGGCTCTATTGCCAACTGGCTGCCCGACTGGTCTGCCAAAGTTCGCCTTGAGGCCTCACAGCGCGCGTGATGCGCTGCGCACCATAGGTGAAGTGATAACCCGCCGGGCAAGAGCAGCCACATGCGATCAAAACGACGTGATGTCGCTTGCAGACACACCCAAAACCGACTGCGTCTGAGGCGTCGGGCAATGCCAGGCCACTCTGCGCGTGGCGCTGCCTCGGAACACAGGCGAAACAACTTGATAACAAGACCGCCGCAATTCATCCTAGACTGACATCAGAAGGGTAGTGACTGTTAGGTCTTGTTGCGGCCAGTGCCCATCTCTTAGCCATCCGTAACAACATGGCCTCATCACCCACGGCGTTTACGAAGGGTCCAAACTTTTTATGAAATTTGTACAAAACGTTTCCGTAAATCGCCAATTGAAGTTGTTGGTTGTTGCCTTTGCAATACTGGCACTCCTGGTCCTGTCCACTGGCTTACTGCAAATCCGCGCTAGCAGCAGCCTGGCCGGGCATGTGGGAAACCTTGCCCTTGAAGAACCCAGTGAGCTCGCCAAACGAATGGTCGGCTTCTCGCAGATCCTCACGGACGTAGAGGCTCTTGTCGAGCGAGCAAAAAACAGCGGCAACCCGCAAACCCTCGCTCAGGAAAAGTCTCTGGTAGCCAAACGTCTTGCGACATTGGCCTCGCCGGATTGGCAAAGCCCAAGAAATCTGGATGCACATGCAGGCCATCTAGCCCCTTCTGAGCGCAAAACAACTGAGCTACAGGGGGCCATGGATGCCTACCGAGATGCAATCACAGATGTCCTTGAAGTGCTGACCAGCGACCCCGCCCTCGCCTTACAACGTCTGCTTAGGGTCAACGCGACATTTAACCGACTGACCCAAGCATTTACCAAATACCTGGAACAAACAACTCAACAGACGCAAGCCACCATGGGATCGCACCTGGAGAGCATGCGTTCTCAAGCCTACCTGACCGATATCCCCGTGGCACTCGTGGCGATTTTTCTGCTGATGTGGGCTGGTTTGGTTACCCGCCGAATGTCCAAAAATTTTTCTGTTGTTAATTCCACGCTCGCCCAACTCGGTAGGGGCAACACCGATGTCGCCATTGAGCCCGCCAAATACCAAGGGGAAGTTGCCGAGACTCTCACGCACCTGAACCATTTCAAAGAGACCTTGACCCAGTTGAAATTGCAATCAGAGGACCTCAATGACACCAACGCGCGCCGGGTTGCGCTCTCTGAGTCATCGCTGGACGCTTTGATCACGATCGACGACAAAGGAAAACTGGTCGACTTCAATGATGCGGCCCAGACAATTTTTGGCCATCGCAGGGAACAAGTGATCGGGCAGGAAATGTCCGATCTCATCATTCCACCCCAATACCGAGCTGCCCATCACAAGGGAATGAATCACTACCTGGCCAGTGGCGAAGGGCCCATTCTGAGCACCCGGGTTGAGATCACTGCCCTGCGAGCAGACGGCTCAGAATTCCCAGTCGAGTTGACCGTCGTTCCCTTCAAATCCCGAGGCAAAACCTACTTTATGGGGTCGGTCCGAGACCACAGCGAAAAGGCCAAGATAGAGGCCGAAAAAGCCAAGGTGGCTAAGTTACTGCAAGAATCGTTGAACGATCGAATCGCCAGGCAGTTTGCGATCGACCAGCATGCCATTGTGAGCATCACCGACGTCACAGGCAAGATCACTTATACCAACGAGAAGTTCTCAGAAATCTGTGGCTTCTCACCTGAGCAATTACTAGGCAGTGACCACCGGTTATTGAAGTCTGATGTTCAGGACCAAGGCTTTTTCAAGTCGATGTGGGACACCATTGCCGAGGGCAATGTGTGGCATGGCGAGATCTGCAACAAAGCCAAGAACGGCCGCCTTTTTTGGCTGTCATCAACTATCGTCCCCATGGTCGACTCCGAGGGTCAAATTTACGAATACATCGCCATCAGCACAGACATGACCGCCCAGAAACATGTCGAGGCCAATCTGATCGATGCCAAGGCCAACGCCGAAGCAGCCAATGAAGCCAAGAGCCAGTTTTTGGCCAATATGAGTCATGAGATACGCACGCCGCTCAATGCGATGATG
>JAURGS010000410.1 GCA_030833685.1 Rhodoferax sp.
CATCGTAGTTATGAACAATCTTTTGCTCGCTACCAGGAGTCCGTGATGCACCTGTCTTCCAGCCTGAAAGTTTTCCGATTGAGTCGCGACGTGAAGCACGTAGTACCTGTGATGGCAGGAATGATTCGATCTTTCCTTCATCGCCAACAATTGTCAGAATCTCTTTATCAAATGAGCCCTCGCCAAACATGCACAAATCCAACATTCCGCGTGCACCGTTTGCATACTCAAGAACAACATATGCGTTATCCAACATGTCTGCTTGCTTGCCATCGTACTTTTCATCTAGGTGATTAACAGCTTGACCACCTGATGCAAAAACTCGAACAGGTTGTTCACCAACAACGATGTCCATCAAGTTGAAGTAGTGGCAACACTTTTCAACAAGGGTTCCACCTGTGCGCTCTGCAAAACGATTCCAGTTATCAACCTTTGGATAAAAGGGTTCGCGGTGTTCGCGGATTGAAACCTGATGAATCTTTCCCGCTTCGCCTTCTTTGGCGCGGGCAATTGCTTCGGCAACCGGTGGCATGAAGCGGTACTCAAGACCCATCCATGTCATCGCGCTTCGCTTTTCATCCCATGCAAGGATTGATTTCAAATCTTCAAT
>JAURGS010000411.1 GCA_030833685.1 Rhodoferax sp.
TCGAGTTATTGGGAACCCAGCGCATTTCGCACAGGAAGCGAGGAAAATCATTCACATCGATGTTGACCCTTCATCGATTTCAAAGCGCGTGAAGGTTGATATCCCAGTGGTTGGGGATGTGTCTGAGGTGCTCAAGGAATTACTCGCGCAGATAGGCGAAATGAAACGGAAGCCGGATCCAGTTGCTCTGAAAGCATGGTGGAGTCAGATTTCAGATTGGAGATCACGTGACTGTTTACGATACGAAAACTCCGACCAGGTTATTAAACCCCAATCCGTCGTAGAAGGGGTTTATGAGCTTACCAAGAACAAAGAAACGTACGTTACGTCTGACGTTGGTCAGCATCAGATGTGGGCTGCGCAGTTCTATAAGTTTGACCATCCAAGGAGGTGGATTAACTCGGGTGGACTCGGTACCATGGGCGTGGGGTTACCCTACGCCATGGGCGCACAGTTTGCACACCCAGATGCCACGGTGGTTTGTATCACCGGTGAGGCAAGTATACAAATGTGTATACAAGAGTTATCTACTGCGAAACAGTACCGACTTCCTCTTAAAATCATTAATTTAAATAACCGCTATCTTGGAATGGTGAGGCAGTGGCAGG
>JAURGS010000412.1 GCA_030833685.1 Rhodoferax sp.
CGGTTCATTTCTCCCCCCTTGCTCTGATGGCGGCGGCGCACAACTGCCCATCAAGACTTGGTGCTTCTTCAAGGCACACCCGCGCACACGCCTCACGTTCATGCGCGGCGACAAGGGCGGCGAAGCGTTCAAACACAGGGGCAAGATCACGCTCAACCCATGTCATATGGTCAAACATTGCACCAGCCTCTCTCGCCATCTTGATAATGTCGTCTCGGTTCATTTCAACACCTCCAATGCGATGTCACTAAGTTTTTGTTTGTCGTGTAGCGCCGCCCAAATGCGCTCGTCGATGGTGTCTTTCGTCATAAGGACGTAGACCCACACGTCGCGCTGCTGGCCGGATCGATGCAATCGTCCAACGGTCTGTTCGTACAACTCAAGTGACCACGGCAAGGACAGAAAGACCATGTGGCAACCTCCGAACTGCAAGTTAAGGCCGTGACCAGCGGATTTTGGATGCACCGCCATAAGCGAAATGTTGCCAGCGTTCCATCGTCCAATGGCGTCAGGGTCGTCCAAGCTGGCAAGATGCTTGTATCGTCGTTTGAGTTCACTGAGTTCTTCCTTATATTGATAAACAATAATCGTGTTGGCGCGTTGAT
>JAURGS010000413.1 GCA_030833685.1 Rhodoferax sp.
AAGGGCGTCTTGCTCAAGGGTGCCCCGGTCTATCTCGATACACAGGCGACGACGCCGCTCGACCCGCGAGTCCTCGACTACATGCTTCCGTTCATGACGGACATGTACGGGAACCCGCACTCGCGGACCCATCTGTTCGGGTGGGAGACGGAGGACGCGGTTGAGAAGGCGCGCGAGCAGGTTGCCTCCCTCATAGGTGCCAACGCCAAAGAGATCATATTCACGTCCGGTGCGACCGAGTCCAACAACCTCGCCATCAAGGGCGTGGCCGGGTTCTACAAGGAGAAGAAACGGCACGTGATCACGACCCAGACGGATCATAAATGTGTCTTGGATTCGTGTCGTGTGCTTCAACAGCGGGGTTTCGACGTCACGTACCTTCCCGTCGATACTGACGGGTTGATCGACCTGGAGGAGCTGAAGGCGGCCATCCGGGACGACACGGCGCTCGTCTCCGTGATGGCCGTGAACAACGAGATCGGCGTGATTCAGCCTCTGAAGGAGATCGGGGCAATATGTCGAGAACGCGGCGTGTTCTTCCACACAGACGCGGCGCAGGCGGTCGGGAAGATTCCGGTCGACGTGAACGAGTGCAACATCGACC
>JAURGS010000414.1 GCA_030833685.1 Rhodoferax sp.
GTGGGCCGGTTCATGGGCGCCAGCATGAAGAAAGACCACCGGGGCGCTGCGCTCATCCGCAAGATGTGCGTCCCGCCGTTCCAAGAGTCGGCTGAGTTGACTGCCGAGATGACCCGTTATTGTGAGCAAGATGTCCGGGCCATGAGGGCCATCAGTCAGGCCATGCGCCCCTTGTCGGACGAGGAGCTGGCCGACTACCACGTCAACGAGCGCATCAACGACCGTGGCGTGTTATGTGACACCGCACTGTGCCGCGCCGCCATGACCTACGCCGACGCCGAGCTGATCGAAATCCAGCAGATCGTCGCCGAGGTAACCGAGGGCGAGATTACGAGTGTGCGCTCACCGAAGATGCGCGCATGGGTGCAGGCCCGTGTCGGCCCCGAGGCCATCAAGTTGATGACCCTACACGTTGACGGCGAGGTCAAGTATGCGATTGATAAGACCGTGCGCGCTAACCTATTGCTGCTGGCCGAGGAAAACCCCGACGAGGTGCCCGCCGCCGTGGCCGATGTGATCCAGTGCGCCGATGACCTGTGGGCGTCCAGTGTCGCCAAGTTCAAACGGTTAGCGGATCTCGCCGATGTGGACGACAACCGCGTG
>JAURGS010000415.1 GCA_030833685.1 Rhodoferax sp.
ATGAGTGAAGAAGATATCAAAGCATTTAATCCCAAAGGTATTATTTTATCTGGTGGTCCTAATTCGGTTTATGAATCGGATACACCTACCGCCCCTCCGATTGTGTTTGATCTTGGCATTCCTGTTTTAGGTATTTGTTACGGTATGCAAACGATGGCGGTCCAACTGGGCGGTCAGGTTGCTTCAGCAGAGGCCTTAGGCAAAGCGCGTGAGTTTGGGTACGCCGAGGTACGCGCCCGTGGCCATACCGATTTGCTAAATGGTATTGAGGACCATCGTACAGATGAGGGGTATGGAATTCTCAAAGTGTGGATGAGTCATGGCGACAAGGTGACAACACTCCCACCGCAATTTAAAGTGATCGCAAGTAATGCATCCACTCCCATCGCTGGCATGATGCATGAAACAAAAAATTTCTATGGTGTGCAATTCCATCCAGAAGTGACCCACACCAAACAAGGTGCTGCCATTTTGAATCGCTTTGCGCTGCAGATTTGTGGCGCGCGCCCGGATTGGGTCATGGGTGACTACATTGAAGAGGCTGTGGCTCAGATTCGCCAGCAGGTCGGCACCGAGGAGGTCATCCTCGGACTCTCGGGAGG
>JAURGS010000416.1 GCA_030833685.1 Rhodoferax sp.
TGGCGAGCCGAGCAGGGCGCCGTGACGGCGCGGTCGGCGTACGTGCCGCTGAGTTTTGCCTGGGGCGAGGCCTTCCAGTTTGACTGGAGTGAGGAAGGGTTGGTCATCGGCGGCGTCTGGTAGAAGGTCCAGCTCGCGCATCTGAAGCTGTGCGCCTCGCGAGCCTTCTGGCTCGCGGCGTATCCCAGTCAAGGCCACGAGATGCTCTTTGATGCGCACACGCGCTGTCTGACGGGCGTGGGCGGCGTGGCGAGCCGCGGGATCTACGACAACATGAAGACGGCGGTCGACCGGACACCGCGGAAGGACCGCGGCCGCGTCATCAACGCGCGCTTTGCGGCCATGGTGGCGCATTACCTCTTCGAGCCGGACTTCTGCAATGTCGCGTCAGGCTGGGAAAAGGGGCGGGTCGAGAAGGGCGTGCAAGACACCCGTCGCCAGATTTGGCAGGACGCCGCCGCCGAGCGCTTCGACACCTTTGCCGCGCTCAATGCGTGGCTGGCCACGCGGTGCCGCACGGCCTGGGACGCCCCACACCCGGAGCTCCACGGTCTGACGATTTACGACGCGTGGCTCCAGGAGCGTCCACACCTGATGCCCA
>JAURGS010000417.1 GCA_030833685.1 Rhodoferax sp.
GAGGCGGCACACGCAACTGTGCAATTTGCTGATCTTGGCTGACTGCGCTGAAACCCAATTCGGATTCAGAGTGCGACTGAGGAGAAAAAAGTGCGGACATGGACGTTCTAGTTTGAATACTGGATCTTACGCACTGCCGGCACTTTGGTCATGGGACAAGCCTGTGGATAAGTCGTTGGTAAGTAAAGAAAGTCTTGTGAATAAACTAAAATATTTGCAAAAAAGAAAAAGCCGCCAGTCATTCGACGGGCGGCTTTTTAAATGGCTTAAAAATTAAGCTGTTTCGCCGTAGACGGAAACGGTGACTTCAACCACCACGTCTGTGTGCAATGCCACAGCAACTGTAGATTCGCTGACAGTTTTGATCGGGCCATTGGGCATGCGGATTTGGGCTTTGGCCAAACCGTAGCCAGCTTTGTTCAATTCTTCAGCAATGTCGTGGTTGGTGACAGAACCAAACAAACGACCGTCAACGCCAGCCTTTTGAGTGATTTTGACCACAGCACCCGAAAGCTTTTCGCCTTGGGCTTGGGCTTCAGCCAATTTGGCTGCTGCTGCTTTTTCGAGTTCGACGCGGCGCGCTTCGAATTCAGCTTTG
>JAURGS010000418.1 GCA_030833685.1 Rhodoferax sp.
ATGTCTAATCTTTCAGTGTTCTCCAAGGCTGGTCTGCCAGCTATTAGTACTCTCTCCTCCGCTCTCAAGAGCATCAGCGCAAGCGCAGGCCCGGTGGGTGTCGTTATCCTCAAAATGGATAAGGGCGGTCATTGGGTCTTCGGCGCAGACCAGACCGAGGTCGAGGACGACTCGACCTGGGCCGTCAATCCCTTCTCCTTCGTCCACGGCTTTATCGCCTGGGGCGACGGCGAGGTGCTTGGCGAGAAGATGGTTGCGGTCAGCCAGCCGCTGCCCGAGATCGACGATGCACCGCCCGGCGCCAAGAAGGGCTGGGAGCAGCAGATCGGCATGAGCCTCAAGTGCTTGACCGGCGACGATGCCGGAATGGAGGCGCGGTTTACGACCACCTCGGTGGGCGGCAAGCGCGGCGTCCAGACCATCGCCGCTGCGCTGGCCGAGCAGGTCGAGAAGGATCAGACCAAGCCCGTGCCGGTGGTCACGCTCAAGCGGGATCACTACCAGCACAAGTCCTACGGCAAAATCTTCACGCCGGTCTTTGCGGTCAAAGAGTGGGTCAGCCTGACCGCCGAGCCGGCAGCGGCGCCCGAGGCA
>JAURGS010000041.1 GCA_030833685.1 Rhodoferax sp.
GGATCTGTATCCGCAGCGCCGGGGCATGGCCTCAAGCCTGCAAGCCTTTGTCTCGTCCACGATCAACGGCCTGGTGGCTGGCGTGATGGCGCCCCTGGTCATGCATTCGGTGATGGGTTTGGCCTGGGGCTCGGCGTTCATGATGATCGCCGGTCTCTTGAGCTGGATTGCGCTGCACAAGCGCTGGCCGGATGTGGGTCGCACCAACCAGTACACGGTGCTCTAAACACCGGTTGCGCCTGCGCAGCGCTCAGCTTGGTTGCTGCAAAACGAGCGCGATACGCCGTTGGATTTGAGCGGCCTTGTCCTGCTCGCCCTGTGCTTGAGCGCTTTTCAATTGCAGGCCTAGCCACGCTAACAAGGCGCGTCGCCAGCCTTGCAGCGAGGCAGTGTCGACAGCAGCCTGGACATCGACCTCGCCCAACTGGCCGCGAATTTGCAGGATGCCGGCGGCAATCAACCTGGATAGAGGGTTGGCGATCAACGCGAGCTTGCTGCCTTGCTGGGCCGAATTCGCCGTTGGCGAAGTCTGGGCTACCTGGCTGGCAGCGGCGAAAAAGTCACGGTACTGCTTGGGCAAATCGTCGGCGCGCAGATCCTGCCAGCGCCCGAGGAGAAAAGCGCTGTAGGCTTTTTCTGAGTTTTGGGCGTCAATGGCCAGGCGCTCATAGGCCGGGCATGTCGTGGGCGCGAGTGTGGCAACTTCCAAAGCGCACTGCGTCAGTTCAAGCCTGGCCATCAGATCGCCTCGGCCGGTTTGACTGAGTTCTTGTCGGGCGCCGGCCAGGGCGGCCTGGCTCATCGCCTGATGACCACTCAAATAGGCCTGGGTGAAGGTTTCCGTTGCGCTGAGGGTGTTGGCCTGCCAGCTTGCAGGCGGAGGCGTGTTGGTACACCCTGACAGCATCAGCAGCGCATACAGCCCCGCGAACCAGACCAGTACGCGGTGGTGCCTGACACTAGGGGCTGGTACACCTGGTTTCATGGCAGTTTTATCTCGACATCGCGGGCAAAAGGCCATTTGCGATTCACTTCGTCCGTGAGCTGCCCAATCTTGCGCAGGCTGGCTTCCACTTCCGCGCGCAAAGCGCCCAGGTCGGTGGTGGCTACACGCACATTGGCACCCACGGCGGCAGCTTCTGCCAACACGGTGTCGACCCGAGTCAGCGTACTGCTTGCCTCACGCAGCAGGGCATTGAGTTGCTGCACTGTCAATTGACTGGCCTTGAGTGTCGCCTGCACTTCGGTCATCGCCGTTTGTGCCTCACGTAGCGTGGCCTGGGTGTCATCCATGACTCCATTTTTGCCAAAGAGGCGCTGGTCGGCTTTGCCCAGCAGCGTGTTGGTGCGGTCAATCGAGGTGATGACTTTTTTGGCATTGACTTCACTGCCGAGAAGTCCACCCATCACCCCATAGGGGCCAGAGAGCCGCTCAGTGATTGCTTGCAAATTGGTCAGACTGTTATTGATACTGGACTGGGGGCCGCTCATTTGGCTGAGGTTTTCCAGCAGTTCGCGCGTTGAGGCCACCAGGCGCGGTATTTCAGCGGCGGTATCGCCACGCAGCAGGGACCGTACTGACCCAGCCGGCAGGGGCGGGTCACTGAGGATGCCGCTGTATGCGCGAATGCGGGTGTCGCCCACCAAGCCGCGCTCTAAGGTAAAGACACTCGAAGTGCGCAGCCAACGTGCATCGTCTTGCGGGATGTCGATCACCAGGCGCGCCTTGCCTTGTTCGTCGAGCTCAATGCGGCGCACACGGCCGATTGGAAACCCCGAAAACGTCAGGTCCATGCCAACAATGACGCCTTCTGAGTCGTCGGCAATCAGGGTGAGCTGCTGGCTGGCGGTGAAAACGCCCCGGGCGTACATCACGTAAAGGACAAAGCTCACAAAAATTGCCGCTACCAAGGTCAGCAGTCCCAGGGCCTTTCGCTCCAGATGCGCGGGCACGGACGGCTCAATGTCTTCAGGCGGTGGTGATGGTGCGCTCATGGTCTAAATATATTTGATCGCCAGAAAACCAGCTTCCAGAACAAACAAAACAAGAAACAGCAGCGTGGAGCCTGGCTGCATTCGCCCGCTGGCTTGTGGGTTGAGCCAGCTTGCGGCCATGGGAATGATGGCCACAGCCCAACTGAAAAACAGAATTTTCAATATCAGGCTCATGCTCACACTGGGGCTGAAGACCTGTCCGACGGTGCGGGTGAATCCGCTCAGTCCCCAGGGTGATAAACCGTATTGGCTGAGGTAGGTCAGTATCAACACCAGTGTGCTGCTCACCAGCGCCAGTGTCACCACGGCAAACGCATCGGCCACGGCGCGTGGCATCAGTTGGGTTGTCAATGTGGATGGGTCAATGGCTGGTGCGCGCGCTCGGGTCGGATAAGGCAGGTGCGATGCGGACAAGCTGGCGCGCAGGGCCACAAACATAGCCGCACACAAAGGGATCAGCTCGATGATCAGCACGCGCACGACCATTTGCAGTGCGTATTGGGACAAACCGTAAGACAAGGCAGTGACCAGCACGATGCGAATCAGCACCAGACTGAGCAGGGCTGCCAGCGCTGAAAACCACCCCAACACTTGCCAGGTGCTCAGGTGCATGTGCCACGCCAGCGTGCGCCAGCGGGCTGGCGTGTAGTTCGATGGGCTGAGCGCCAGCGCCAGCACCCAGGCGCCCAGTTTCAAAGTGAACCAGCTCTTTTTCAGGGCTAAAAGAGCGCGGTACAGGCCACTGTTGGCGTTCATAGTTTGTACATAGCCAGCGTGCATCGCTGCATGATAGGCCGAGTTTTTCAGGTCGCTCAAATCCAGCATAAGCAGCAGATTTATACTGTATATTTGTACAGTATTTTTCTTGGGTTTGACATGTTCATGGTTGTTCATCATGTTGCTCGCAGCAACTTCTGAAGACGCTGCAGCGGCCTCCTGGGGGCAGTGGGTTTGGCGCGCCGATGCGTTGGCTCAGGCTGCGGGCGCGGTACTGCCCAGTGGTTATGCCTTGCTGGACGCAGCCTTACCCGGTGGCGGCTGGCCAGTGGGTGCTTTGTGCGAGCTCTTGCAGCCGCCAGCGCAGCACCACGAATGGCGTTTGTTGCTGCCTGGTCTGCGCGCTTGCATGCGTGCGCACGCACAAACGCAAGTTGGTTCGCGCGCCTGCGGTGTGGTTTTGGTGGGTGCGCCGCATACGCCGTTTGGTCCTGGCCTGATGGCCTGGGGGCTGGATGTCAGGCAACTGCTTTGGCTCAAGGTTGAGAGCGCGCGCGAGCGCTTATGGGCAAGCGAGCAGGCCTTGCGCTGCACTGGCGTTCAAGCGGTACTGGCCTGGCTGCCTACGGTTCGCTCGTCTGAACTGCGTCGTTTGCATCTGGCTGCGCAAGCCCATGACAAGTTCTTGTTTGTGATGCGTCCTGCAGCGAGCAGGGACGAGGCTTCGCCAGCGGTTTTACGCCTGTTGGCGCAGCAGGCTGCAGGCACTGCGCTGGCGCTACAGGTGCTCAAGCGTCGTGGTCCGCCATTGACCCAAACCTTGCAGCTCGATGATCAGCGCGCCGCTTTGTCAGTTTTTCTGGCTGCCGCAGGCGTTCAACCCGTCGCTGCCGCTGCTACGCAGTGCGCAAGTCCAACACATACCCTACCGGTCCCAAGCCATGCACTGGATTGCCTTGCAGGCGCAGCCTGAAGCGCCTGCGATTTCAGCGCCAACTCAGCCGGCGGATGTACCGCGCGCCCTGGCTTGGTGGGCCTTGCAATTCACACCCAAGGTGGCTTGTGTGGGCGATGCTGTGGTGCTGGATGTGACTGCCAGCGCGCGTTTGTGGGGCGGGGCAAGCGCTTTGCTCAGGCGTTTGCAAAAAAACCGTGGGCCACTAGGCCATCTGCGCCTGGCCCAGGGTGAGACATCTTTGCTGGCCTTGGGCCGTTTGCGTCTGGGCCAGATCAGTACCCCAGTTATCGATGCGCTGCCTCTGTCGGTGCTGGATGCTGCGCACGATCACCTGGAGACCCTGTGGCGTATGGGCTGCCAGCAGTGGGGCCAATTGCGCGCCTTGCCGCGGGGTGGTCTGGTTCGACGTTTTGGCGCTGACTTGGTGCAGGCACTGGATCGCGCTTATGGCGCTGCGCCAGATGTGTATGCCTGGGTGAGCCTACCCGAGGTGTTTGAGGCCAGTCTGGAGCTCAGTCATCCGGTGGAGGATGCCTCAGCCCTGTTGTTTGGCACACGTCGCCTGCTGTCGCAGTTACAGGCCTGGCTGCTTGTGCGCCAGCGTGCTGTGTTGGGCTTGGAGCTGCGGTGGTTCATGGATGAGCGCCGCGGCGTAGCCGACCAGGGTTCTTTGGTTTTACGGATTCGTTCACCCGCCTCAGACACTGCACATTTGCAGCGCTTGCTGGCTGAACAGCTGGCCCATCAATCGCTGCCAGCGCCTGCTTTGTCTTTGAGCATGCGGTCGCTGGAAACGGTTGCCTTGAGTGGTCGCAGCCAGAGCTTGTTGCCCGAACTGGCGCTGGATGGCGACAGTCTGGTGCACATGGTTGAGCGCCTAAGTGCCCGGCTCGGGCCGCAGCGTGTCTTATGTTGGCAACCCCGCGCCGATCACCGGCCGCAGTGCATGCAGGCTTGGCTGCCAGCGCTGACGCAGGCCAGCCATGAAGGCCTGTTAAGGGCTGCGCCGCTGCGTGGTCAATCGTTTCAGGAACTGTCTTTGAAAACGCACTTGGCAGGGCTGGATGCGGCTGCCTGGCCGAGCTGGTTGCTTGCTGAGCCGCAGGCGCTTGCCCTACACCAGGGCCAACCGGTGTACCACGGCGTGTTGCGACTGCTCAGTGATGCGCAGCGCATTGAGGCAGCCTGGTGGGAAAGCCTGGATGGTTCACAGCCTGGGCCGGTGCGCCGTGATTATTTTGTGGCGCACAGTGAGCACGCCGGCCTGGTGTGGGTTTTTCAGGAGAGCCCGGGACAAGCGGCTGCCACGCAAGAGCCCGGGCTTAGCAAATGGTATTTGCATGGCCTTTTTGCCTGATACCCATGACACAAGTGACAGAAGAAGCGACAAAAGATTTGTCTGGCGCGGCCTACGCCGAACTGCACTGCCTCAGTGGTTTTAGCTTTGGTTACGGCGCGTCGCTACCCGAGGAGCTGGTTGAGCGTGCGCATGCTTTGGGTTACAGCGCTTTGGCGATTACCGATGAAGCGACTGTGGCTGGCCTGGTGCGTGCCCACGAAAAAGCCAGGCAAGTTGGTCTGCGCTTGTTGCCGGGTGTTTCCTTCAAGGTGGCATACGGCCAGAGCCATTTTGTGGTGCTGGTTTTGGCGCGCGATGGGCAGGCCTGGGGTGATTTGTGTGCATTCATCACACGGGCACGGCGCAGCGCGCCCAAGGGGCAGTACCGGGTGCGCTGGCCTGACCCGGCCTGGGCCGGGTTGCGCGCTTGTGAGGTGCTGCTGGTTCTGCCGCTCGACATCAGCCTGGAGGCAAGCTTGGGCCTGGTTCGGGCTGCGCGCCAGTTGTGGGCGGAGCATGTGTGGTTGGGTGTACACCAGCATTTGTGCGTTCAGGACAAGGCGCAACTGCTCAAGCTCCAGCAGCTTGGGGCCTTGAGCGGTGTTTCGTTAGTGGCTTGTGGTGGTGTGTTGATGCATGTTCGCGCACGCAAGCCTTTGCACGACGTGCTCAGCGCAGTCCGCTTAGGTCGGCCGGTGCGTGACTGCGGTCAGGATCTGCAGGTGAATGCCGAAGCCCATTTGCGTGCACGCACGCGCTTGCAACAACTCTACCCGCCAGACCTGTTGGCCAATACCCTGGTAGTGGCCCAGCGTTGCCAGTTCAATCTGGATGAGCTGCGTTACCAGTACCCACTGGAGACCCTGCTGCCTGGGCAGACGCCTGCCCAAACCTTGCGTCACCACACGTTTGAGGGTGCGCGTCAGCGCTACCCACAAGGTTTGCCGCAGGCGGTTCGGCAACAAATCGAACACGAGTTGGCCTTAATCAGCGAGCTGTCGTATGAGATGTATTTTTTGACGGTTCACGATGTGGTGGCGTTTGCCCGTTCGCGGGGAATTTTGTGTCAGGGTCGGGGCTCGGCTGCGAACTCTGCGGTCTGCTATTGCCTGGGTGTGACCGAGGTAGACCCAGCGCGCTCGAGCGTTTTGTTTGAGCGCTTTATCAGTCGCGAACGCGACGAGCCGCCCGATATTGATGTGGACTTTGAGCATCAGCGCCGTGAGGAGGTGATTCAGTACTTGTACGCCAAATACGGCCGTGATCGTGCGGCCCTGGCGGCAGTGGTGATTCGCTACCGCCCGCGCAGTGCTCTTCGCGATGTTGGCCGTGCCCTGGGCTTGGATGAAGCCGTGATTCGCGCTATGGCCAAAGAGCATCCGGGCATGTACAGCCGCAAGATCTTGCAGGAGCGTTTGCACGCGGCGTTGGAGCGCTTGGCGTCAGATGTGCCACAGCCCTCGGAGCGCACGCTGGCGCAGTGGCTGACTTTGAGTCATCAGCTGATGGGTTTTCCGCGCCACTTGAGCCAGCACCCGGGTGGTTTTGTGCTCACGCGGGGTCTTTTGCACCGCCTGGTTCCGATTGAAAACGCCGCCATGCCCGAGCGCTCGGTGATCCAGTGGGATAAGGACGACCTGGACACCATGGGCCTGCTCAAGGTCGACGTGCTGGCGCTGGGCATGCTCAGCGCGATTCGCCGTTGCCTGGCGCTGGTCAGCGCTCGCCGAGGCAGCGTTTTTCGCATGCAGGATATTCCTGCCGACGATGTGGCTACGTTTGACATGGTGTGCGCCGCCGACACCGTGGGCGTATTCCAGATTGAGAGCCGCGCGCAGATGAGCATGCTGCCGCGCCTGCGACCGCGCTGCTTTTACGATCTGGTGGTCGAGGTGGCCATCGTGCGCCCAGGGCCAATCCAGGGCGGCATGGTGCACCCTTACCTGAAGGCGCGCGCCAATGCGCAGGCGGTGCACTACGCCAGCCCAGCGCTGAAGAGTGTGTTGGAGCGGACCCTGGGTGTGCCGATCTTTCAGGAGCAGGTCATGCAAGTGGCGATGGCAGCGGCCGATTTTTCGCCGGGTGAGGCCGATCAGCTGCGCCGCTCCATGGCGGCCTGGAAACGCCAAGGTGGCGTGCACAAGTTTTATGACCGGCTGGTCTCGGGCATGCTTGCAAATGGCTACACCACCGAGTTTGCTGAGCAGCTGTTCAGACAGATTGAGGGTTTTGGCGAGTACGGCTTTCCAGAAAGCCATGCAGCCAGCTTTGCCCTGTTGGTGTGGGCCAGCGCCTGGCTCAAATGCCATGAGCCGGCGTGCTTTCTGGCGGCCATGGTCAACAGCCAGCCCATGGGCTTTTATGCGCCGTCTCAGCTGGTGCAAGACGCGCAGCGTCACGGTGTGCTGGTCTTGCCTGCTGACGTTGCCGCCAGTGACTGGGACTGCACGCTTGAGGGCGATGCGGTACGTTTGGGTTTGCGTTTGGTCAGTGGTTTGAGCGAATCGGTGGCCCAGCGCCTGGTGCAGGTGCGACAAAGCCATGCTTTTGAAAGTGTGCAGGAACTCGCACTGCGTGCCGACCTGGACCGGGGTGATCTCAAGGCCCTGGCCAGCGCGGATGCTTTGCAAAGCCTGTCGGGGCATCGGCGTCAACAGGTGTGGGAGAGCAGCGCCTTGCAGCGTGCGCCTGCGCTCTTGCGCCAGGCCCCGGTGCGAGAGCCTAAGCTGACCCTGAGCGGGGCCAGTGAATCGGAAGAGGTGTGCTGGGATTACGCCAGTACCGGCCTGAGCCTGCGCTCCCACCCATTGCGACTTTTGCGTGAACAACTCTCAGCCATGCGTTTGATGACGGCTAGCCACTTGCATGACTTACCCAACACCCGCCTGGTGCGTGCGGCTGGCTTGGTGGTGATGCGCCAAAGTCCACAGACCGCCAAGGGCGTGACATTTATCACGCTCGAGGATGAGACCGGCAGCGTCAATGTCATTGTCTGGAAGTCTGTACGTGAGCGCTACCGAAGTGTCTTGTTGCATGCCCGCTTGCTGGCAGTGCATGGTGTGTGGCAACGTGACGAAGAAAGCTCGGGTCAGGTCTGCCATGTGGTGGCAGGCTTTATGCGGGACCTCACGCCCTTGCTGGGTGATTTGATGACCCAAAGTCGTGACTTCCGTTGAGGCCGGCTGCTACATGCTCCCGCGTGTGCTCGCCTTGTGGCTGTCAGGCGTTCACCGATGCATACTGCGTACCCAAGCCCTGAGGTCTTGAGCCCCATACCGAGATGACCACCACCATTGCGCTGACATCGTGCACTCGCTACCAAGCGGGACTGGCGCAGCCCGTGTGGCGCGATATTCTGGCAGCCGACCCCGATTATTTGTTTTTGCTGGGCGATCAGATCTACATGGATTTTGGTCTTTGGCCCTTTAGCGCTATGCCCAATGGCGCGCCTAAGCGTCTGAGCGTCGCGCAGTTTGCGCAGCACATGCGCCAGCGCTACGAGCAGCAGTGGGCGCAAGCAGATTTTGCGCGCTTGTTGACTCATATGCGTGCCAAGTCAGGACTCTTTGGCGTCTGGGACGACCATGACTTTACCTGGAATAACGCCTACGGGGCTGATCCTGATATGCCCGCTTCGGCGCAGCTGGCGGCCAAGATCGCTATCTCCCGCGCCCTGTTTCACGAGTTCATGGATTGCGCCCCCAATCCTCCCGATATTTTTGGCGCACACGATACGCCTCTTGCACGCTTTATCTTTCTGGACAACCGCTCTTTCGCTACCCCGGCGCATGGCGCGCAAGCAGCACTGATGGGTCAGCTGCAGATGGACTTTTTACAGCAGCAACTCGACCACGCCAAGCCATACACCCTGATTTGTGCCGGTTTGACGCTGTCGCACGGGCAGGAGTATTGGTCAAGATACCTTAAAGAATTCGAGGCTTTTTCAGCCATGGTTCGCCAGCGTGCAGGGGTGATCTACCTGGCTGGCGACATCCATCGCAATCGGTTTGTGCCGCCCAACGCGCATGGCAAGGTGCCGTGCTATGAGATTGTGTCCTCAGGCGCCTGCGTTAATCAGCTCGGCCTGCCATTTGAGTTTGATCGCCGGCGCAACTGGACGTGGATGCGCCTGGACGATGAGGGTGTCTTGGTCCGCCAAATTGACAAGCACGGCACAACGCACTGGCGCATCGACCGCGCCACATGGACCCACACCGCTTTGGGACGCAGCCGCTCCCAAAGCTGATGTGTACACAGGCGCTTACTTCAGGCCTGCATCGCTTCGCAGGGCTTGCGCCTTGTCGGTGCGCTCCCAGGTGAACTCGGGCTCCTCACGGCCGAAGTGGCCATAGGCAGCAGTCTTCTCATAGATCGGGCGCATCAAGTCCAGCATTTGAATAATGCCGCGGGGGCGCAGATCGAAGTGCCGGCTAACGAGTGCGGCGATTTGTTCATCCGGAATCACCCCGGTGCCTTCGGTGTAGACCGTCACGTTCATGGGGTGCGCCACACCAATGGCGTAGGCCACCTGGATCTGGCACTGACGTGCTAGACCGGCAGCCACGACGTTTTTGGCCACATAACGGCAGGCGTAGGCCGCTGAGCGGTCGACTTTTGTCGGATCTTTGCCGCTGAAAGCACCGCCACCGTGCGGGCAGGATCCACCGTAGGTGTCGACAATGATTTTGCGTCCTGTCAGGCCGCAGTCGCCCTGCGGGCCACCCGTCACAAAGCGCCCAGTCGGGTTGACCAGGTACTTGGTGTCTTTAAGCCATTCCTTGGGCAACACGGGCTTGATGATTTCCTCGATCACGGCGTCGATAAAGCTTTGCTTCATTTTGTTTTGGGTTTCGGACTGATCCGGGCTGTGCTGGCTGGAAAGCACCACGGTATCGATGGAGTGCGGCTTGCCATCCACATAACGCATCGTGACCTGGCTTTTGGAGTCTGGCCGCAAAAAGGGCAGGCGACCGTCTTTGCGCAACTGCGCATGGCGCTCCACCAGTCGGTGTGCATAGTGGATGGGCGCTGGCATCAGCTCGGGTGTTTCGTCGCAGGCGTAGCCAAACATCAGGCCCTGGTCACCAGCACCCAAATTGAGATGATCGTCGCTGGCGTGGTTGACGCCCTGGGCGATGTCATTGCTTTGTTTGTCATAGGCCACCAGCACCGCGCAGCCTTTGTAATCAATGCCGTACTCGGTGTTGTCGTAGCCGATGCGCTTGATGGTGTCACGAGCGACCTGGATGTAGTCCACATTGGCGTTAGTGGTGATTTCACCAGCCAGCACGACCAGACCGGTGTTACACAAGGTCTCCGCGGCGACGCGGCTCTTAGGGTCTTGTTTGTAGATGGCGTCCAGAATCGCGTCTGAGATCTGGTCAGAGACCTTGTCCGGATGGCCTTCCGAGACGGATTCAGAGGTGAAGAGAAAGTCTTTCGACATGATGAGCTCCCAAAAAAAGTTTTCGACCGAATCGCGTTGCTTCGGCTTTTGGGCTCTCGGCGAACGCTTTAGCAGCTTGGCCGTTTGACCGGCAAGGCACAATCACGACCCGGTTGGGTTGATCAGGTGCTTGTCGCCCTGCAAGTAGTTCTGTAACTCAGCGACGCCCGCATTCTATTGCAGACCATGGAATTTTTGTTTCGACTTGCCTCGCGATTGCCATTGCCCGTATTGCACGCCTTGGGCTGGTTGGGCGGCTGGTTGGTGTTTTTGGCTTCCTCTGCCTATCGGCGTCGGTTTCTGGACAACGCCGCGCAAGCGGGTGTTGGCGCGGCACAGTGGCTGCGTGCTGTGGGTCAGGGTGGCATGATGGTCTCTGAGTTGCCTCGTGTGTGGCTTGGCCAAACCGTGCCGGTCACCCTGGAGGGCGAGGCGCATGTACTCGCAGCGCTGGATGGCGGCCAAGGGGTTTTGTGCTTGACGCCGCACCTGGGCTGTTTTGAAATCACCGGCCGTGCCTACGCCGAACGATTTTGTCAAAGTGGCGCTCCGATTACCGTCTTGTATCGCCCGCCGCGGCAAGCCTGGCTTCGCAACCTGGTGATCGCTGCGCGCAACCGTCCAGGCCTTCGGGCTGTTCCAACTGACTTGCAGGGTGTTAAGCAGATGATCAAGGCGCTTCGGGCTGGGCAGGCGGTTGGACTTTTGCCCGACCAGGTGCCGCCAATGGGCTTGGGCCGAAGCAGCCGTTTTTTTGGTCGCGCGGCCTACACCATGACGCTGTCAGCGCGCTTGGCGCAGCAAACCGGCGCACGGGTTTTGTTGGTCTGGGGGGAGCGCGTGGCCTGGGGGCGGGGCTATCGTGTCCATTTTGAACCGATGGCCGAGGCTCTGTCGGATGATTTGGATGCTGCCGTGCTCCAGGTTAATGCGGCGATGGAGGCTTTGATTTTGCGCCAGCCTGGTCAGTACCTGTGGGGCTACGCGCGCTACAAGCTGCCGCGTGGCGCAGCGCAATCTGGTGCTCAGCCCGGGGCGAAGGCCGACTGACAATGCTGGCGCGCTGTAGCATTGCCCTGACGCTGCTTTTGGCGCGATTGCCACTGGGTTGGCTGCGTGCTTTCGGTGCTTTGTGGGGCTACACGCTGTACTTTGTAGTGGCCAGTCGTCGTCGGGTGGTCTTGATCAACTTGGCGCATTGTTTTCCCCATCTGACTCGTGTTGATCGCCGTGCCCTGGCGCGGCGGGTTTTCGTGCGCTTTGCGCAAGCCTGGTTTGATAGGGGCTGGCTTTGGGGCGGCTCAGACGCTTTGCTTCGCGACCGGCTCAAACTCACAGGAGAGTTGCAGGCGTTGCAGGCGAGCAGCCCTACCGTTGTATTTGCCCCCCACTTTGTGGGCCTGGATGCAGCTTGGACGGCGCTGACGCTGTACCTGCCACGGCATTTCACAACAATTTATACGCATCAAGCCAACAAGGTTTTTGATGCCTGGATTTTGAAAGGGCGCCAGCGCTTTGGTGAGCCACAACTCTTTGGCCGCCGCACAGGCATTAAAACTGTTGTCTCAGCGCTCAAGCGTGGTGATCCGCTGTACCTCTTGCCTGACATGGATTTTGGCAAAGCGGATTCGATTTTTGTGCCGTTTTATGGCGTTTCGACTGCTACGGTGCCCAGTCTGTCCCGTTTTTCCCGGTTGGCCAATGCACAGGTGGTGCCCGTGATCAGCCGCATGACCGAGACGGGCTATGTCATTGAAGTGATGCCACCGTGGTCAGCTTTTCCAAGCGACGATGTTGCAGCAGACACAGCGACCATGAACCAACACCTGCGTACTTACATCGACGCTATGCCCGAGCAGTACTACTGGGTTCACAAGCGTTTCAAGACCCGGCCAAGCGGCGAGCCCGCAATTTATTGAACCCCCAAGCTTGTAGGCACGGCAATCGGCTGCGCTCAGGCGGCAGCTCGGGCGCGTAGTCGGGCGGCTGGCACGCGTTGGCGCTGACCGGGGGCGTGTTTTGGTAAGGCTTTGGCGGGTGCGTCAGCTGGCGTCAATCGTCAATCGGCTCGGCGTCGGGGTGTGCCCAGGCCCACAGCAATTTAGCCACCTCTTCCACGCCGCTGCGCTTGGTCGCTGAAAACAGACGGACCTCGCCGCCGGCCGCCTGCAATTTCATAATGGCGTGCGCCTTGGATTGCTCAGCTCGGGAAAGTTTGTCCGCTTTGGTCAGGACCACCAGAAAGCGCAATCCTTGCTCGACTCTGGGCCGCAAGACCTCCAGCAGTATCTCGTCGAGCTCCGTTAAACCCAAGCGTGGATCGCACAGGAGCACAACGCCACTCAGGCTGGGGCGGGTTATCAGGTAGTTGGCCATCACCTGCTGCCATCGTATTTTTTCTTGTTTGGGCACCGCGGCGTAGCCGTAGCCCGGCAGGTCCGCCAGCACGGCGTCGACCTCACCTTGTTTGCCAAGCGCGAACAGGTTGATGTGCTGCGTTCGGCCCGGCTTTTTGGATGCGAAAGCCAGCTGTTTTTGCTGTGTCAGGGTGTTGATACAGGTGGACTTGCCCGCGTTGGAGCGACCAACAAAGGCAATTTCTGGAACGCTCAGCTCAGGCAGGTGGTGTAACTGGGGGGCGCTGGTGAGAAACCGAGCCGTGTGCAGCCACCCCATGGCTTTGGTCGACTCGGCATCGGCTGGGGCGTGGGGGCGGGCAGGGGGTTTTGCTGGGGCGCTGGGCACTGGAGACGTGTCCTGACAGACAGTGGGATGAGGCGGACATTGTAGAATCCAAAGCTTTTGAGCCTCGATCAACCAAAAGTCTTTTTATGAAGCCGTTTGCTCCCATTCTGTTTGCATCCTTGCTTTCGACCGTGACGCTCATGGGCTCAGCCGTGGCTGCGCAGGGCGCCACTGCCAGCGCAGACTTGGCCAAGGGCGAGGCCAGTTACACGGCCGTGTGTGCCGCATGCCACGGTGCCGATGGCAATTCCGGTCTTGCCGCGAACCCCAAATTGGCGCAGCAACACCCCGAGTACCTGGTCAAGCAACTGAGCGAATTCAAATCCGGCAAACGCGCCAACGCCATCATGGGTGGCCTGGCCGCTGCCTTAAGTGATCAGGATATGGTCAATATTTCCGCGTGGTTGCATAGCAAGAAAGCCGCTATGGGTGCTGCCAAAGACAAAACCTTGGTACAGCTTGGCGAGCGGATTTACCGCTCGGGTATTGCCGATCGCCAGATTCCAGCCTGTGCCGGTTGTCACAGCCCCAACGGTGCGGGAATCCCCGCGCAGTACCCGCGCTTAGGTGGTCAGCATGCGGATTACACCGCGGCCCAGTTGACCGCTTTTCGCGATGGTGTTCGGTTGAACAATGTCGTGATGACGCAGGTTTCCGCCAAGCTCAACGACCGCGAAATCAAAGCTGTTGCTGACTACATCGCAGGTTTGCACTGATCGCTGGCCTGTTGGGCCCAATTGCTCAATCCAACGAACAGGACCCGCCGCGGTCCTGTTTTTTTTCCGGATGCAGGCAGGTGTATTTCGAAAAGCCTATGCTAAAGGCCTGTTTGAACCAGAGGAGGGCACCATGCTGATCAAATCGTCTCGTGATGGATTCAATCACCCCCTTGGCAGTGAAA
>JAURGS010000420.1 GCA_030833685.1 Rhodoferax sp.
TGCCGAAGGCAAGAATTCGCTGATCAAGGTGGTCGACCCCGTTCCACGTCAACTGCCAGCACCTGAATCTGTCCAACGCGCGCTCAACCTGCTCAAGGGTGCCAAGAAGCCCCTGATCATTCTGGGCAAGGGCGCTGCCTACGCTCAGGCCGATGCCGATGTGCGGGCGCTGGTTGAAAAATCTGGCATCCCCTACCTGCCCATGTCGATGGCCAAGGGCATCCTGCCCGACACCCACGAACAATCTGCCGCAGCCGCACGCTCTTTTGTGCTGCCTGAGGCCGATGTGGTCATGCTGATCGGTGCGCGCCTCAATTGGCTGCTGTCACATGGCAAAGGCAAGACCTGGGGTGGCAAGGACCATAAAGCCTGGGGTGGTCAGAAGTTCATCCAGGTCGACATTTCTCCCACCGAAATGGACAGCAACGTCCGCATCGATGCTCCCCTGGTGGGGGACATCGGCTCCTGCGTGTCGGCCCTGCTCGCAGGCATGGGCAACAACTGGGCCAAGCCGCCCGTAGAGTGGACTGGCGCGATTGCCGAGCGCAAGAACAAGAATATCGGCAAGATGGCCGAAACCCTGGCCAAAG
>JAURGS010000421.1 GCA_030833685.1 Rhodoferax sp.
GCTATCCGTCTTCAAATAGTTTGAGACTGATGGGTTAATTTCTCACAGGGTAGATCGGCTCATTGGTTCTTAATCTTAAATTGGCATTCCCTCAATCTCGCGCAACTTGGCCACGATTTGCTCGGGCTTCAATCGAACACCTTTTGGCATAACTTAATCCTTTCGAATGATAAAAATACTCAGTTTCTCTCACTCACACTGGATCAGTTTTTAAACGCAGGTCAGTAGTGTTCAGAAGCGCTGATCACCAATGGGATCTTCCAACTGCAGGTCTAAGTGCGGTGCTGCTAAAAATTGATGACCTTCAAAAGAGAATCGGAACGATAAGTGCGCTGAGCAAGCGTGGTAAGGATAACAATACCTATCAGGCGTCACGCAAAGAATTCGAAACCGTTGATCTGGTTACTTTAGATTCAAATGGCTTGCGACTGCAAAATTCGGAGTTGGAAGGTCTCCAGCACCACTTTAAGGGCTCAGATTGCGAACGTTTTAACGGCATAGGCGACATCTTGCAGACACCTCTATCAGCGACAACCGCATACCTTCAGGCGCCATGTTGGTTGGCTGCCTATAACGCGGGAGGAACT
>JAURGS010000422.1 GCA_030833685.1 Rhodoferax sp.
TACAAGTTCAAAATATGTTAGTTGGAATATTGATTCTGGTGAAACTTATGACGATAGCCGATCAATACTTTACTTTAATCATAGTGGAACGGTTGGAGCTACTTTACAAACATCATACAGAACTGGCACTGGAATAACTGATGGTTTAGTTATTAGAACACACGAAGCATCACCTATCATATTACAAACTAATAACGCAGAACGTATGCGTCTTGATACTTCTGGTAACCTTAAATTCAACTCAGGTTACGGATCAGTAGCAACTGCATATGGTTGTCGTGCATGGGTGAACTTTAACGGCACTGGCACTGTGGCAATTCTTGATAGTGGAAATGTGTCAAGCATTACAGATAACGGTACGGGCGATTACACCGTGAACTTAACCACTGCGATGCCCGATGTTAATTTTGCCGTCACTGCATGCTCTAGAAACAATAATAGTGTTGGAGTAGTTTCTCAAAATACATCGTCAATAAGATTAACTGCATATCAAATAACTGGCAGTACCTTACAAGATTCAATTTACGTTGGTGTTGCAGTCTTTCGCTAGGAGAAAACTATGAACCGTATTATTTACAAAACAGAC
>JAURGS010000423.1 GCA_030833685.1 Rhodoferax sp.
ATCGATCCGAGCCGCTTCATGTCTTATCAGGAAGGGTTCGCCGCCGGTGCAGCAGCCGAGCGCGAGGCGTGTGCGAAGGTGTGTGAGGAGGAATGCAGCGATCCTTACGAGGATTTCAAGAACTATGAAGATACGCACACGGACGGCTGGATGGACGGGTGCAATTCATGCGCCGCCGCCATCCGCGCAAGAGGAGAAACGAAATGAAATATGTTGGGGACATTGCCCAGAACCTGACCGACGAATTGCTTGAGGTTATCCATCGATACGACGAGACGCTGGTGGTCTCTACCGTGCTGGGCTGCTTAGAGATTATCAAAGCGCAACTGATCGCTGACCACACGGAAGACGAGGATGACGATGACTGACCGCGAACTTATGCAGCAGGCGCTGGAGGCGCTGGTGTATTGCGAGGCGCTGAACCGCGATGTGCAGCGGCAAAAAGAACACGCTGTGTACGCCCTGCGCGAGCGGCTGGCGCAGCCGGAGCAGGAGCCGTTTTTCACTGAAGCCAATGGTTTCCCGCAAACTTTTGTCTCCAAAGACCACCAGAAGCAGACCATCGTTTCATTGACCGACCA
>JAURGS010000424.1 GCA_030833685.1 Rhodoferax sp.
CATGTGTGTTCTCTGGGTTGCGCGTTATGGGCGTCAGACTTGTTTGAAGCGTTGCACCAATTCTTTGGCGAAGTCGATGAATGCTTGGCTGCCTTTGGCGGCGGGATCGAACACCACCCCCGGCAAACCATAGCTGGGCGCTTCTGCGAGCCGCACATTGCGGGGAATCAAGGTGTTGAACACCTTGTCTGCGAAATGCGCTTTCAATTGGTCGCTGACTTGTTGCTGCAAGGTGATGCGCGGGTCAAACATGACCCGCAACAAGCCAATGATTTTCAAATCTTTGTTCAGATTGGCGTGCACTTGCTTGATGGTGTTGACCAGATCGGTCAAACCCTCTAGCGCGAAATATTCGCATTGCATCGGGACGATGACGCCGTGCGCGGCACACAAGCCATTCAAGGTCAACAACGACAAAGAAGGCGGGCAATCTATCAACACAATATCGTAGTCGTTCACGACTTCGGCGATCGCGTTTTTCAGTCGCTTTTCACGGTTTTCAAGGTTGACCAACTCGACTTCTGCACCGGCCAAGTCGCGGTTGGCACCGAGCACGTGGTAGGTGGCCATGCCGGGTTTG
>JAURGS010000425.1 GCA_030833685.1 Rhodoferax sp.
GGGTACACCGGTTCTCTCCTTGATTGGCGCAGTGGGCGCTGCCCTCACCTTGGGCGTACGCGGCGGCGATGTGCTTTTGTCTTTGTTGGTTTTGCCTTTGTATGTTCCAGCGCTGGTTTTTGGTGCGGGTGCAGTTCAAGCAGAAATCAGTGGCTTGGGTGCTTCTGCCCATTTGTCAGTGTTGGCCGCTCTCGTTTTGGTGGCGGCCGTGTTCAGTCCTTGGGCGAGTGCGGCATCGCTTCGCATTGCACTTGAATCCTAAGCAGTCAATCAAACAATGATTCAAAAATTATTTTTTTACGCATCTCCCCAAAACTTTTATCCTTTGGCTGGAAAGCTTTGGCCCGTGTTTGCGTGTCTGGCAACAGGGCTCACTGTTTGGGGTCTGTGGCTTGGCATGTTTGTGGCGCCTACTGACTTTCAGCAGGGCCAGGGCTATCGCATTATTTTTGTGCACGTACCCGCGTCGTGGATGTCCATGGTGATTTATTTGGCCATGGCTTTTTGGGCTTTGCTGGGCCTGACTTTCAACACGCGCCTGTCGGGCATGATGACCAAAGCCTTGGCGCCTACGGGTG
>JAURGS010000426.1 GCA_030833685.1 Rhodoferax sp.
CTGGCGACACATGGCTGTCCTTGGCGATTGGTGACCCTGTGCAGGCGGCTGGTGGCGGTGGCCAGCCGATGACGCCGCACAGCGAGGCCAAGGGCAATGCGTTTGTGTCGAACGCTGACGACGACATTCCGTTCTGATGGAGGCCGCCATGACTGACAAAACATCAGGTGGCCCAGCGTTTCCTGTTCACCCTGAATTGGTAGAGCGTTTGGGTTGTGAAAACAGTCTGTCGGATGTAGGCATGACCCTGCGCGACTACTTCGCGGCCAAGGCGATGCAGTCATACCTTGCTCATCGCGTTTGGCAAGCAGAGATTCCGCACTCGGAGACTGCCAGGGTTGCCTACATAGTGGCTGACGCCATGGTGGAAGCGCGGAATGGGGTTGCAATTGGCCGCAAGATTGAGGAGTTGGGTCTTTTGGTTAAGACCGAGAACTGCTTGAAGGCTGACGGCATTTGCACCGTTGAGCAGTTGACCAAGCTCACAAGCAATCATTTGCTGAAGATTCCAAACATGGGGCGCAAGTCCGTTATGGAAATTGAGCAAGCGCTGTTTGTGCAGGGCTTGAGGTTGCGCG
>JAURGS010000427.1 GCA_030833685.1 Rhodoferax sp.
TTTAAGTCCCTTGTTTTATCGTTTTAGTCCCTTGTAATTCATATATAACATTGTTTTATAAGCACATATTTATATCTAAAGTGCGTTGCTAAATTGTTGCTAAATCACATTTTAGGCGAAAATTACTCTTGAGCGTTGCTAGCATGTTGCTTAATAGTCACCCCCCTACCCCATCAATACCCCCCCGGGGAGGCCTGCACTGGTGATGGAGTGTTACTGTACCAGCCAACCTTCACGAAAGCCGAAATAAAAAAAAGCAGCACCTGAGCACTTTCTCTAGATCAAGCAGGCCAGTCGGCATTTCTTGGTTGGCTACGCTTAGGGATAAAGATGCCCGCTGAGGCATATGCATTAGCGGCCTGACCTGTGCAGAAAGTGCTGGGTGATTACAAACCTGCAGCTGAACCAACGTTCCAATTCCGGTAAAATAATTTTGCATTAATTAACAATTAGTTACATGAATTCTGCAATTCTTTATGTTAAATAGTGCGAAACATTATTATGAGTTGTTTATGAAACGCACTCTAATCTCTTTATCTATAGCTATCGAAACATCTTCCTCCAGCGCATTAGTCT
>JAURGS010000428.1 GCA_030833685.1 Rhodoferax sp.
ACAATATGCATCATAGTAACCTGTAGATAATGCCTCTAATGTTTCTGGATTAATCGGAAACACAGTTTTGTCATCGGAGCGGACAAGCACTTTATTCATTCTTTAACTCCGAAATGTTCTTTAATCTGATTGTCAATAAATTCACTTCCGCATTTCCATGCTACATTAGCACACTCCCGAATAATCAACTCAGCAAATTTTTCCAAATCTTTTTCATCTGCATTACCACAAAGGAAATAATGTCGAGGAGTTTCATTGTCAACATAGTTCAACATTCCTGAATCTAATCCAAGTTTAATGATTCGTTCATTCATCATTCAACTCCAAAATGTTCTCTAATTTCTTCATAAATGTCCAAAGCATCGCGGTCAGCCGCAACATTAGCACATTCCCGCACAATCAACTCGGCGAACTTTTCCAACAATACAATTTGTTTGGTATTGCTCAGATACTCCACACTAATGCCTACTTCGATTGCAAGTTCTCGAATTCGTTCGTTCATCATTTACCGCCCATCCATTTGTTTTCTTCACCTTCGTCATGTAGTATTATACCATCTTTTTCGTATTT
>JAURGS010000429.1 GCA_030833685.1 Rhodoferax sp.
GCAATCCCGCGATCCAACCCGGGAAAAACGTGAGTGCAAGCGTGTGCGGCGCGACGAAATCAACCACACCCTCACTGTTGGTTGCGTAACCACGCAACATCGCTTTGGACGTTTGTAGCGTCCGAAGCATTTCAATTGCGAGCGCCAAAAAGGTTCGGCCCGCATCGGTCAGCCCCATGGGATATGCGCTACGGTCAACCAAGTTAACGCCGGCCCAAGCCTCTAGCGCCTGAATACGACGTGAGAACGCCGGTTGCGTGACATGACGCAACCTTGCCGATTGACTGAAGCTTCTCGTTTCCGACAAGCTCACAAAATCTTCCAGCCACTTGGTTTCCATCCGCCAGATTATGTGGGTTGAAAACGAGGTCGAAGTGCTTTCTATGCAAATTTTGCATGGATTCAGTCCAAACCAGCCTTGGACAAAACGAGCGCCGGTGCTTATCGTTCCGGCAGTCGATCACCCCCACCTCACAAGAGAGATTTAAATGTCGCAGAGCCTCGCCAGCGCCCACCCTATTTCGTCGTACCTGCAAGCCGATGCCCTCGGTCCGTGGGGCACTTACCTG
>JAURGS010000042.1 GCA_030833685.1 Rhodoferax sp.
CATGACTGGCTGCAAAATCATGGCGACTGGTCGGCAGGAAATCATCCTCATCGCCCCAAGCCAGCGCAATGCAGCTGGCGTTATCGCCATTTGGCCCACCTAGACGAATGGCCTGTTGCACCAATTGCGGAACCGCTTGCTTGATTTTTTTCCCCAGCAGCGCATGGGCCAAATTGGCATCCTCCACGACCGACCAAATGCCGTCTGAACACAATAAAACCCGATCGCCGCCACGCAAAGCTACCGGGCCTGCCAGGTTGAAAACAGGCCGAGTCTCTGAACCAATGCAGGTGAACAGCGCATTTCGATAGCCCGGCAATTGACTAGCGGGCGGGCGCCCGAGTTGGCGGTCGCGCTCGAGCAGGGAGTGATCCAGCGTCTTGGCAAACACGGCACCGTCACGAAGCAAATAAAAACGCGAATCACCGCAGTGAATCCATGTGATCCGGCCATCCTGAATCACTGCAGCCACCAGGGTCGTTCGCGGCGAATCTGAAAGCCCCTCGGTGCGCGCGTAGCGCACCAGTGCCTCATTGGCCTGCATCAGCGCGTCCTGCAGAAACAGGGCGACATCAGGCAACTCTGGTTGGGCCTTGGCGCGAAACAAGTCAAACACCATGCCCATCGCCAGCTTGGAGGCGACCTCGCCCTTGGGGTGCCCCCCCATACCATCAGCCACCACCAGCAACAAAGATCGCTCGGTACTGACGTGCCCGACGCTGTCCTCATTGAGCCGGCGTCCGCCAATGTGGCTGTCTTGGGTGATCGAATACCTCATGAGACCTGTCTGCCGAACTGCGTCACACGCAGGGCGACCTTTTTGGTCTCATTAACCACGCTATCCAGTTGTAACCGCATCTTGTCGCCGATGCTCAGCTTGGTGTAGCGCAATTCATCCGCCGAGTTAAGCTCTTTTTGCAAGACGAATACCGACTGGGGGCGCTTGTCAGGATCGGTTGCCATGCACCACTCAACGATCTCAATCAGATTGTCCGAATAACTTCCGCGCAAACGCTTGAGCGCCGTCGACATGCGGTCGTTCTCCGCGCGCTGAGTCGCCTCGTTAGGCGGATAACCTTGCATGCAGGCGTACATGCAGGCGCCAATGGCGTAAAGGTCAGTCCAGGGCCCCATAACGCCGTCGCGGCGGTACATTTCGGGTGCAGCAAAGCCTGGGGTGTACATGGGTCGAACAAAGTTCCCCTCTTTGCTCAAGACCTCGCGCGCCGCACCAAAGTCAATCAGGACAGAGTGGTTATCGTCGGTCACGAAGATATTGGCAGGCTTAATGTCCAGGTGCAGCATCTTGTGCTGATGAACGATGCGCAATCCCCGCAGGATCTCATCAAAGAGGGATCGGATCGTGGACTCGCGAAAGATCTTTTCCGCCTTCTGGTCACGCGCAACGATGATGAAATCCTGAAGGCTTGCGCCTTCCAGGTAATTCATCACCATGTAAACCGTCTCGTTTTCACGCAGAAAATTAAGGACTGCGACCACCGACGGGTGCGATATTTGTGCCAAAGACCGCCCCTCTTCAAAAAAGCTCTTCAAGCCCAGGCGGTAAAGAGAGAGCTTTTCGGGCGCAACCTGAGGCAGCAGGGACCCTGCCTCGCGCGTGGCCAGTGAGGCAGGCAGGTACTCCTTGATAGCCACCGTTTCACCGTCGGGACCCGTGGCTTGGTACACAACACCAAAGCCCCCCGAGGCCACTTTCTTGACGATGCGATAAGCACCAATCAAGGTTCCCGAAGGCAGTGGTGAGGGTTTGCTTTTGGCCATATCTCCAAAGAAACGCAATCGGGCGGACACACAATCGCGTTATTCTTGAACCAAATTTATCGAGAGAGGTCGAATGGCAGTTTACAGCATGACCGGTTATGCAAGCCGGCAATCTCATTCGGGCCGGCTCGACGATGGCGCTCTGACCACACCCCGCCAAAGTAGCCGCCTGGAACTCGAAATTCGATCGGTCAACAGCCGATTTCTGGACCTGAGCTTTCGGCTCCCGGATGACCTGCGCGCGCATGAGCCGTGGTTGAGAGATCTTTTGCGCTCAAACATCAGGCGAGGGAAAGTGGAGTTGCGCTTGCAGGTCCAGCGCGAGCCGAATGAAGCGCTTCCGCAGCCTTCGCCCGCAGCGCTGCAAAAACTCAGTGCACTGCAGGCCCAAATTCTGGGCTGGCTGCCCCAAGCTCAGACCTTGACTGTGGCGGATATCTTGCGCCTGGGTAGCAGCAGCCAAGCGGATCAAGCCGACCGGCAGGCAGAGCTTCAAACTTTGGCGCAAGCAACGCTAGCGGATTTTTTGAGCGCACGCGAGCGCGAAGGTGCCAGCCTTTGCACCATGATGCAAGAGCGGATCCAGCAGCTAAAGGCACTCAGCAAACAAGCCGAGCCCTTGACCATGCAGGCCGCAGAACAACAACGGCAGCGCTTCTTGGAAAGATGGAATGAGGCGGTTCAAGCTTCGGGTGCGTCAACGGGTAGCGACGCCATGCAAGAACGTGCACTTGCCGAGGTGACGGCCTATGCCCTGCGTATCGATGTTGCAGAAGAATTGTCGCGATTAAAGTCCCATCTGGACGAATTGGAGCGCTTACTCACTCAGGGCGGCGAGATCGGCAAACGCCTTGAGTTTCTGATCCAGGAGCTGCACCGCGAGGCCAACACGCTGGGCTCCAAGTCAGTTGCCTTGAGCATGACACAGGTTGCTGTAGACATGAAAGTTCTGATTGAGCAGCTCAGAGAGCAGGTGCAAAACATAGAATAAGGGCTCGGCACTTTGACACGCTCATGGACTATCCCGGTAATCTCTTCGTGGTCGCCGCCCCAAGCGGTGCAGGCAAATCCAGTCTGGTAAAGGCTTTGCTGGAGCTCGATTCCCACCTGCAACTGTCTGTATCCCACACGACCCGGGCGCCGCGCGGACAGGAAAAACACGGCCGCGATTATTTTTTCGTCTCGGAGGACGAATTCGACAACATGGTCAAGTCCAGCGCCTTTGTCGAATGGGCCCATGTACACAACCATCGGTATGGAACATCCAAAAAGGTGATTGAAGAGCGCATGTCTGTTGGCGCCGACGTGATCCTGGAGATCGATTACCAGGGAGCCCTGCAGATCAAGCAGATTTTTGGCAATGCTGTGACCGTTTTCATCCTGCCCCCCAGCTGGGAGGAACTGCGCCAGCGCCTGGAGCGTCGCGGCGAGGACAGCGCCGAGGTTATCGAAACTCGCCTGGCCAACGCTGCTGTTGAAGTCAAGCAAGCCACAAATTTCGACTTCGTTATAATTAATGAGTCGTTTGAACGAGCGCTTTTTGATCTTAAAACTATCGTTCACTCGCAACGTTTGAAGTACCTGGCGCAACGTCGCGCCAAAGCACCAACCTTCTCGGCGCTGGAAATTGACTAGCGCTTAGAAACAAGCCCCCGGAGTTCCCATGGCCCGTATCACCGTCGAAGACTGCTTGCGTCAAATTCCCAACCGCTTCCAGCTGGTGTTGGCCGCCGCCTACCGCGCGCGCATGCTCAACCAGGGCCACACCCCAAAAGTTGAAAGCAAGAACAAGGCTGGTGTAACCGCTTTGCGTGAAATAGCAGCTGGCAAAATTGGTCTGGAAATGCTCAAGAAAGTGCCCATCTGAGGCCATTGATCAGATTCGAATAAAAGCACCGCCTGCGGTGCTTTTTTTATGCCCTTAAGGCAGGGCGTTTCGCTCACGCGCTATATTCGCATCATGCGTGTGTCCGTTGAAAGCAAAAAAGCCAAACCAAGCGCGACTGCGACCCCAAGGCGTGCTTCGCCTCGTCGCGCGCAGGCCAATGCCGCCGCTGCCAGCTTTGATCGCTTGTTAGCCAAGCTCGACTACCTGCCAGCGGCAGACATTCAATTGGTACGCGAAGCCTATCGGTTTGCTGACCAAGCGCATCTGGGACAGCTGCGCAATAGCGGTGAGCCCTACATCACCCACCCCATTGCGGTCGCATCGCAATGTGCCGAATGGCGACTCGACGCCCAAGCGCTCATGGCGGCGCTCTTGCATGACGCCATGGAAGACTGCGGGATCACCAAAGTCGACCTGCTCGAGCGCTTCGGCCCCTCGGTTGCAGAGCTGGTGGACGGGCTGACCAAGCTCGACAAGCTGCATTTCACAACGCGTGAAGAGAACCAAGCTGAGTCCTTTCGCAAGATGCTGCTGGCCATGGCTCGTGATGTACGCGTCATTCTGGTTAAGCTGGCCGATCGAACCCACAACATGCGCACGCTGTCTGAGTCACCAGCAAGCAAGTGGGCACGCATTGCCAATGAAACGCTGGAAATTTACGCCCCCATTGCCCACCGCCTGGGTCTGAACGTGATCTACCATGAACTGCAGGACTTGTCCTTCAGGCATCTGAGACCCTGGCGCTACGCCACCCTAGAAAAAGCCGTGGGCAAAGCGCGTAGCCGAAGGCGCGATCTGATTCAGAAAGTTCAGGCAGATCTGGAAGCCATGTTTTCCCAACAAAACCTGAAAGTGGAGATCAGCGGGCGGGAGAAAACCGTTTATTCCATCTACCGCAAGATGACTGAAAAAAGTCTCAGCTTTGCCCAGGTTAACGACATTTACGGCTTTCGCATCATCGTTCCACGACTGCTGGACTGCTACACCGCCATGGGACTTTTGCATCAACTCTACAAGCCAGTGCCTGGGCGATTCAAGGACCACATCGCCATCAGCAAAGTCAATGGCTACCAGTCTCTGCACACCACACTGGTTGGCCCCTCTGGAATCAATATCGAGTTTCAGCTGCGCACCCCGCCTATGCATCTGGTGGCCGAAAGCGGCGTGGCTGCGCACTGGCTATACAAGGCTTCTGGCAAGGCGGAAAGTGATTCCGCAGAGCGCACTAACGCGACCTGGATGCAGTCATTGCTCGACATCCAAAATGAAACCCGCGACGCAGCAGAGTTTTGGGACCATGTCAAAGTGGACCTGTACCCTGACGCTGTCTATGTGTTCACGCCCAAAAGTCAAATCTTGTCGTTGCCGCGGGGTGCCACTGCGATCGACTTTGCTTACGCCATCCACAGCAGCGTGGGTGACCAGACGGTCTCGGTGAGGATCAACAACGAAGAATCAGCGCTTCGCACGGAGTTGCATAACGGCGACGTTGTCGAAGTCACGACCGATCCCAAATCGCATCCCAAACCAGCGTGGCTGGGCTACGCCAAAACCGCTCGGGCCCGATCGAAGATTCGCCAGCACCTCAAGACCCTGGCGCACTCCGAATCGGAAGCCATGGGCATTCGCATGCTGACCACTGCCGTGCGAGCAGAGGGCATCCGTAACCTTCCTGGAGAAGATTCTGCGTCCTTGGCTGTTTGGGAAAAATTGCTTCAGTTCACTGCCAATCGGGACCGCGCAGAGTTGTTGGTAGACATCGGTCTGGGTAAGCGAATGGCCAGCATAGTGGCCAAGCGTCTGGTTCAACTGATGATCGAATCCGGGGCTCGCCCGGATGCCGTGTTGCTCAGCCAAACCCGATTCTCTGAAGACGAGCCATCCGGCCCCTCCGTCATTTCTATTGACGGCAGTGAAGGCGGTTCAGTCCAATTCGCCGATTGCTGCCGACCTGTGCCCGGCGACTCCATCGTTGGCTACCTCGGTCATGGCGAAGGACTAGCCATCCACGCCAGCGACTGCGCTGTGGCCAAAAAATTGCAGCGTCGAAGTCGCGAACGCTTCATCGGTGTTGAATGGTCGGATGAGCCTACCCGCGCTTTTCAAACCGGGATCGTGGTCACGGTCAACAACGGCAAAGGGGTGCTGGCTAAAGTTGCTGGCACCTTGGCGTCCTGTGAGGTGGACATCACCCACATCGACATGCCCGACGGACACTCCAGAGGCCCGATCGATTTGCGTTTCCTCATCGATGTCCAGGGCAAACAGCACCTGAGCACTGTGCTCAAGACCTTGCGTCACAACCCGGTGGTACTACGCGCCATGCGCGCGAAAGACGCTACTCGTGCAGGCCCAATCAGGGCTTCGGATAGCTAACCGAGAGAACTTCGATCTGCACCAGTCCCGCTGGCGTCTGAAGATTTAACTCATCGCCGACCTTGCTTTTTAGCAAAACGCGTGCAATCGGCGACACCCAGCTCACCTCCTGGCGGGCGCTGTTGGCTTCATCAATACCCCGTATGCAAACCGTGCGCTCGATCACACCATCTTCCAGGTAGGTCACGGTGGCACCGAAGAACACCTGGTCTCCACCGTAATGAATAGACGGGTTGACGACTTCGGCAATCTCCAGGCGCTTCGTCAAAAAGCGCAGTCGCCGGTCGATTTCGCGCAAGCGCCGCTTACCGTACAGGTAGTCGCCGTTTTCAGACCGGTCACCATTGCTGGCGGCCCAATGCACCAATTCAACAAGTTTGGGACGCTCATCGTCCAAAAGTTGCATGAACTCGAACCGCAGCGCGTCATAACCCGCCTGGGTCATGTAATTTTTGGTCGACGGCGGTAGCGCCAGTTGATCCTGGACATCGCCGTCATCGTCGGTGTCGTCAGCTTCTCGAACAAACGCCTTGTTCATCGCAATCCTCACTCTGGTATCTGACAGAGGAAGCCATAAACAAAAAAGCCTTGAACGATCAAGGCTTTTTGCTTTTATTGGCGCGGCTGGCAGGAATCGAACCCACGACCCCTTGGTTCGTAGCCAAGTACTCTATCCAGCTGAGCTACAGCCGCAACAGCGGAAATTCTAGCATCAATTGTCTCGAACATACCCGCACAAACCACCCTAGCCACTGCCCGAAACAAGCTGTAAAGCCATAGGCAGGCACGACCAACTATCATGCCAGCTGGGCAATCGCACAACAAGGCCGGCGCAAGCGGCGAAGCAGCACCATGCAACAACGACAGCACCATATCAATCACCAATCCATCGCGCCCATAGGTGGCCAGTACATTGACGTCATTGACCCATCAGACGGCAAAGTATTCACCCAAATTGCCAGCGGCGACGCCCAAGATATCGACCTGGCAGTGCGGGCAGCACGCGCAGCCTATGACAGCGCATGGGGCCGTTGCACGGCGACTGAGCGAGGCCGATTACTGCAAAAGCTGGCCTTAACGTTGGCCGAGCACAGCGAGGAGCTTGCACAGATTGAAGCACGCGACTGCGGCAAACCACTGAAGCAAGCGCGTGCTGACGCGGTAGCGGTGGCCCGGTATTTCGAGTACTACGGTGGCGCAGCTGACAAGCTGCACGGCTACACCATTCCTTATCAAAACGGCTACACGGTGATGGCGCTACGCGAGCCCCACGGTGTTACCGGGCACATCATTCCGTGGAATTACCCGATGCAGATTTTCGGGCGCAGCGTAGGCGCGGCGCTGGCCGCTGGAAATGCATGTGTGGTCAAGCCGGCTGAGGACGCCTGTCTGTCCTTGCTGCGTATTGCGGAGCTGGCAGCTGAGGTGGGCTTGCCACCGGGCGCGCTCAACATCGTGACAGGTTTGGGCCGCCTCGCCGGTGAGGCACTGGCCAAGCACCCTGGCATCGACCACATCTCGTTCACAGGTTCGCCGCTCACTGGCAAGTTGGTCACCAAGGCGGCGGCCGATAACCACACCCCAGTCACGCTGGAGCTGGGTGGTAAATCACCGCAAGTCGCCTTTGCCGACGCGGATTTTGATGCCATGCTGCCAGTGGTGGTCAATGCCATTGTGCAAAACGCAGGGCAGACCTGCTCAGCGGGCAGTCGACTGTTGGTTCAGCGCAGCGCGTATGAGGAAGTACTCAGCCGGCTTTCGCAGGCATTTCGCGCCCTCAAGGTTGGACCTGCCGCCATGGACCTGGACTGCGGACCACTGATACGCCAAAGCCAGCTGGCACGCGTACAAGGTTTCTTACAACAGGCGCAGGCGGACGGACTTCGAACGGCCGGATCAGGCCAACTCGTTGCTGAGGCGCCAGCAGGCGGCTTTTACCAGGCGCCCACGCTGGTTCGTGACGTACCGCCTGGCCATCAACTGGCGCAAGAAGAGGTGTTTGGCCCGGTGATCGCCGCCATGCCTTTTGACGACGAAGCCCATGCAGCCAAGCTGGCTAACGGTACCGACTATGGCTTGGTCGCCAGTGTTTGGACGCGTGACGGATCACGGCAAATGCGCATGGCACGACAAATGCGCTGTGGTCAAGTATTCATCAACAATTACGGTGCTGGTGGCGGGATCGAATTGCCTTTTGGTGGGGTTAAAGCCAGTGGGCATGGCCGAGAAAAAGGCTTTGAAGCCTTGTACGGCTTCACCGTTTTAAAGACCGTCTCTATCAAGCACGATTAAGGGCGGTGCCGCGATCACATCAGAGATCAAAGTCGACTTTTTATCAGGAGAGAACATGAACGTTCAAGGCAAAGTGGTGATCGTGACCGGCGCAGGCGGCGGCATTGGCGAGGGTATTGCCAAGGTGCTTGCTAAGCACAGCGCGAAGGTCGTCGTCAGCGACATTGATGCCACCAAAGGCCAGGCGGTCACCGAACGGATCCGGGCGGATGGGGGCGAAGCAGCGTTTTGTGCGGCAGACGTGTCAAAGTCAAGTCAGATGGCTGCTTTAATGGACTTTGCCGTGCAGCGCTTCGCTAGGCTCGACGTCATGGTTAACAACGCTGGTTGGACGCACCGCAACAAGCCGGTGCTCGAAGTCACCGAGGCTGAATACGAAAAATGCTTTGATATCAATGTGCGCAGCATCTTCCTGTCGACGCGGCATGCCATTCCAGTATTCCAGCGCTTTGGCGGCGGCAGCTTCATCAATATTGCCTCCACCGCAGGGATTCGCCCCCGCCCAGGCCTGAGCTGGTACAACGCGTCCAAGGGTGCGGTGATCACTGCCTCCAAATCATTGGCAGCGGAGTTAGGACCGATGAACATCCGGGTCAACTGCGTCAACCCGGTCTTCAACCCGGACACGGGCTTGTCAGCCGAATTTGCCGGTGGCCCATTGGATGAGGCCAGGCGACAAAAGTTTTTGGCCACGATCCCATTAGGGCGCTTTTCCAGCGCGGCAGATGTGGCCAATGCGGTGCTTTATCTGGCCAGCGACGAAGCAGCCTTTATCTCAGGCGTCTGCCTCGAAGTTGACGGCGCGCGCTGCGTCTAAGACCGGTTTTTGAACCAGCCAAGGCCTGCGCGCGTGGCGCCGGCAACAGCGCCAGCGCGGGGCCGGTATTCACAACCCAGCCAGCCTTGGAAGCCCAGCGCGTCAATCAAGTCGAACAAATAGTCGAAGCACAACTCACCGCCGTCAGGCTCATTGCGCTCTGGCACGCTGGCGATCTGAATATGGCCTACGCGGCCAGTGGGCAGATACTGGCGCAGCTTCATGGCCACATCGCCTTCGACAATCTGGCAGTGGTACAGATCCATCTGCACCTTCAGGTTGGGCGCATCGATGGTGGTCACGATCTCATGGGCGTGATCCTGCCGGTTCAAAAAATAGCCTGGAATATCCCGGGTATTGATGGGTTCAATCAACACGTCAACACCCGCAGCCCCCGCCTGCTGCGCGGCCCAGCGCAGATTGCCCAGGTAAGTGTCTTGCATGGTCTGGCGCGTGAGGCCAGGTGGCATCAAACCGGCCATGACATGTACCCGGGGACACTGCAATGCCCGGGCGTAATCCAGCGCCCGCATAAACGCCTGCTGAAACTCTTGCTCGCGATCAGGCAATCCCGCCATGCCTCTTTCGCCTTTTTCCCAATTACCCGGCGGCGCATTAAACAATGCTTGTTTTAAGCCATTGGCGCGCAACAACTGCGCCAGTTGCTCAGCAGGCCACTCGTAGGGGAACAGGTACTCCACGGCCTTGAAGCCATCTTCGGCCGCAGCAGCGAAGCGATCCAGGAAAGGCAAGTCCTGGTACAAAAACGACAAGTTGGCGGCAAATTGGGGCATGTATTGCTTTCACAAAAAATGGCCATGACTGATTCAGTCAGTCCTTTCACTTCGCCGAGCGACCAATCGGAAGGACCCTAAGCTAGCTGGATTGTCGGCCCAGCGTGCACGCAGGCGCAAACAAGTGACAGCATAAATCAGAAGGCCGTGGGGATCACTGCCCATCGTATTCATCGCGCGTTCAGGGCACAACGCGGGCGTCGCAAGAACCAACAGACGCGGTCGGAAACAGGGCTTGTTAGATCAGAATGTCTCTTTAGACTAGGCTATTACTTGAATGCACGAATCTGCCAGAAATCCAGGCCAATGCAGGCCTCAAACGTGATCTACCACCGAGGTTTTGGTTTTAAGGCCTAAGAATTTTTACTCTTTGAATGATCACCAAGAGCAATCACTGGGTACTAACCAAACTCAACAAATCTAAAAGAAGCCATCAGTAATAAAGTACGGTTTTGATGTCTTTCAAAAACGCATCCCAGCTTGAGGGCGCACTCCACGATTCAATAGCCAGGTCACCTGTTCGAAAATTCAAATAAAGCTGATTACCCAGGACCCGTGCATAGGTCCACGTCATGTTTTCTGGAATTGATTCTGGGTTTTTCTTCATTTGTTTCTCTATCAAAAGCCCTATCTCTCGCTTGTTGGCATCAGACATATTCGCAATATGTTTTAAGCCTCCTTGCATTAGATCCTGGTCATAAGCCGCAGGTCGGGGCGTGACAAGAATCAACACAGAGCTGGTGAAATCCAGCGTTGTTTTCTGATTAAATAAATAACGCAAGATGGGGATGTCCTTTAGTACTGGCACACCATTGAAGTTCCGCTGGGTCTGCCGCTCTGACAACCCAGACAATATCAAGGTCTGTCCCATTTTGAGAGACACATTAGCCGATACCAAGTTTCGCGAGGTCTGCAGTTGCTGTCCAAAAGCCACGTTGGCGTCAATTGTTTCAATAAACGCTCGCTCTGCCCTGACAGCGAGTAGCAGTCTGTCGTCGCCAACAAAAGTGGGCGTTACCGACATGCTGATCCCCACCGGCTTATCGGAAAAGGAGGCGCCGCCACTATTACCCCCTGTTAACCCCACCGTAACATTTCGCCCTGAAAAGAAGGTAGACGGCATTCCATCAAGTGCAACCAGTGAGGGCCTCGCCAGGACCTCAGCCCGGTTACCCGTGGAGTTGGCGATATTCAGGCTGTAAGACGTGCTCGGCAGAGCACCCACACTAACACCGCCCACGCCGACGCTGTAACCCCTGCTGTTTTGTGTAGTCTGGCTCTGGGCAGGTGAATCACCTGAGGTGGCGTTGTTCACCACCAACTTTCCAATGCCGAAAGTAAAGTTCAGGGTGTCCAATAAGTTCGTCCCGAACGAGGTCGACTGGGTATCGTCCGTCCTAATGATCGCTACGTCGAATACCGCCATTCTTTGCGGAACGCCTATGCATGGCGTCGAAATTCTCGTCATCACAGGTGGATCTTGTGAACCCGCAGGGCTACTAGCCAACTGGATCGAATCAGGGCACGCATACCAGGGCTTTTCCGACTCTAACGATGCAGTGTCGCCAGTTACCGATGCGTTCGCTGGCGCTGGTGTAGAAGAAACCTCGCCTAACGATTGCACGCCAGCTTGGGCCATGCGCTCACCATTTAGCTGCGTCCCCTCTGGTATCTTGCTATTCATCTCGTGCCAAGAACGCCAATCGGCAACTCGGCTTTCTAATCGGGTGCGCCTAACCTCATTTTTTTCAAGATTTGCATAACGAGCCAGTGCTACGCTGGCCGCTTGATTATCACCGTTGGCCGCCTTAATCAACGCGACGGCGCGCGTGGTTTCAATATCGTTAGGAAGCAAGGTGGCAGCACGCTCGGCTGCCACGCCGGCGCGAGTCAAGTCACGCTGGTAGTAAGCCGCGACGGCCATTCCAAGATGAGCATCGGCGCTTTTCGGTTTGATAGCCACAGCCCGCTCGAAAGCTGTAATTGACGCCGGGTATCGCTTGGCATGTAACTGAAGTCGGCCAAGTTGCAACGCTGCATCGAAAAAGGCGGGGTCCTCTGTCAGAGCAAGCTCATAGCCAGTCACTGCCAGGTCCTTGGCGGACTCGTTGCCGTCCAGATACTGTAAGTGGTAGGTCAAGCCGTTCAAAAAATGTAAGCCGGTATTGCTTGGCGCAAACTTTAATCCCGCGTTGAAGATTCGCGACGCATCTTCATAATTGCGCTCAGCCAGTTTCTTAAGTCCTTCGTCGGCCAACACCTTGGGCAGTGGCGCTTGGAGAGCAGAGCCAGAAAGTTTTTCGGCCTGATCAGGCCGCTGAGAAGGCTGCGTCGCACAGCCGGACAGAGCAAGCAGTAAAAGAACAGGTAGCGGCCGCAAAGCAAGCTCAAGGGCGACAAATCGCTTTTTAAACCTGTGGCGCATGGCGACTGAATCGGACTTGTTCATTTCCAACCTTTCGAGCTGTCGAGTGCTTAATTAAGAAAAAAACCATAGGTGTTCCCAGCAACTTGGCCACAAAATACAAAAAAATTGCACTAGGAAACGTTCCTATCCAATTTTTATAAAGGCTCCCTCCGATTATCAGCTCACACCTCTCAACACGCTTGCCTAAGCCTAACAACGATTGTGTTGGCAAACGACGGGCCATCGGAGAACCCGAACATTACAAAAGCGTTATCTGCGGGGAAATTTCGTCAAAACCTAGTTTGTCGTGTTCCACTAAGAATAGTTGTTCCCCGCCCCGTCGTTTCGAGGCTGGAATGCCGTACTGATGGACTCAAGCCCAACTTGCCGCCCTGCTAATCCATGTTCGCAACGTCTTGGAGCTTGACACTGGTTTTTGATTTTTTGAATCTATCCTGAGAAGGACACAACATGCTATCGATAGCCCAAAGATTTAATTGGCGTGGACTGTTTCCGCACCTCACTTCATTCTTCTTAACAATCTCGACAGGGACCGCGCACGCGATACCACTGGGACAACTTGCCAACTGGCCCCAAGGCTCGCTGCCTAATGAAATCGCCTCTATCAACGTCCCGCCGCTGCCCGCGGGTACCGTGCCCAACACTGTGAACGTGAAATTGCCGGCGCCAACACCATTTGCTGTCACGCTCTTCAGAGCCTCACCGCAAAAGCCTTTCTCAATGGCAATCAAGCTTGACAGCACAAGTGCTTTTTCTCTGGCACAACAAGTCCCAGCGCTACGCTCAACACCGCTGAACGACATCACATTCAAGAATGTCTACCTACTACTTGTCCCGCCAGGTTCTCAAGGCACAACGCCTCTGCCTGGTGACGTAGCTGCCGCGCTTGGCATGAGCAACATGCAACTCCCGGCGGGCACTACTTTCATTGGCTCGCCCACGTTCACTGGCCCAATTCGGAGCTTGCTCGACAAAATTGCCGCGCCCGTTTCGAGCGCCAAATTGCTGGGGACTTTTGACCCCACGGTGCTTTTTGCGAGCAGCAACACGCAATTACTGGACAAATTCATGTCCACTTTGAACATCAACCAAAACCTGGGCTCAATTCGTCCGAGCTGGACAGCTGGGTTTCTGGGCTTTCAGAACACACGACTGAGTATCAAAGCGGTCAACCGGGCGGTGATTGCCTCTGCCAGCGCAGACATCTCGGTGAGTGCCGGCACAGGCCAGCCGATCGTGTTTACCAACACGGCGATGGCTCTGGACAACGGCAGCGGCACGCTGAGCCTTTCTGGCGGGCCGATCAAACTTGCATCTGGCGCACTTGGGTTCCCTCGAACATAGCAACATTGGATATGGTTTCGTTCGCCGGCTCCGTTCAAGGCGCT
>JAURGS010000430.1 GCA_030833685.1 Rhodoferax sp.
CACTTAATGCGGTTTGAGTGCGCTGCCTAGCTCGTGACTTGATTGAATGACAGGCTATGCAGAAATACCCTGCGCACGGATCAAGGGTACGTGCTTCGTAGCATCTCTAAACCTTTGGCCCTCTTTTGGCGCTCACGCTCGGCTTTGAGCGCGTCTGCTGCACGCTTTTTGGCAGCGCTGAGCGCCTTGATTCTGGCTTGGTCTGCTGTGGGTGGTTTGATGATTTCAGTTATTCGCATCAAGTATTTAGCTTGGCGCAGTGAGTCACTCAAAAATTCTGCGAACAGTTATACAGTTATGACCTGCGTTTAAAAACTGATCCAGTATGAGTGAGAGAAACTGCGTGTTTTTATCATTCGAAAGGATTAAGTTATGCCAAAAGGTATTCGATTAAAGCCCGAGCAAATCGTGGCCAAGTTGCGCGAGATCGAGGTCAAGATTGGCCAAGGCAAGGACGTGCTCACGGCTTGCCGCGAGGCTGGGGCCACAGACAAGAGCTACTACCGGTGGCGTCGGGAGTATGGAGGCATGAAGGTTGATCAGGCCAAGCGCCTGAAGCAACTGGAG
>JAURGS010000431.1 GCA_030833685.1 Rhodoferax sp.
GGAATGCTGACCTTCAGCACCTCCGCACTGGCCGCATCTGGCGCCGTGACCTGGGGTGGTGGCGGTGTCGGCATCCGTTCCACCGAAGTTCCCTTCTTCGCTGGAATGCGCGTCGTGATCGACGACCAGCTGACCTATCTGGCCGGCGGTACTGCCACCCACGCGGTGAAGTATCCGGTCTATCTGTTCAAGTCGGGTGTGATTTCTGAGGGTATTCAGCAGGATCTTCGCCTCGCTGCAGACCGCAACATCCTGTCCATGCAGGACGTGATCGCCGTGGATTACCACTACGGTTATCACGTGACTGGCACCAAGTGGGCCGCCAACGGCGACAACCCCACCAACGCCAGCTCCTCCGGCAACCTGGCTGCCACCGGCAGCTGGAACTTGGTTTACAGCACCACCAAGATGGTGCCTGTTTGCCGCCTGCTGGTCAACACCCCCTTCGATTCCACTGTGTACTCCTGATCTTTCAGGTCCACAGCAAAAAGGCCCCCGTGTTGGGGGCCTTTTCTTTTATCAGGCTTCAGTCTGAAGCCTCATTTCCTCTTGCCGCTGGAAC
>JAURGS010000432.1 GCA_030833685.1 Rhodoferax sp.
TACCCACAGGTGATCTTTGTCAACATGGGTTTTCCCGACATCACAATGTCTATCTACCCACGGCCCACTAGGGACTTGGAATGGCACTTTGTGTCGGTGCAAGAACTGACTCAGCCAGCCACCTTGGAAACTGAATTGCATTTCCCGCCTGGCTATATGCGGGCCTTTACCTACAACTTGGCAATGGAGATCGCCCCCGAGTTTGGTGTGGAGCCATCCCCGCAGGTGCAGCGCATCGCCATGACCAGCAAGCGCAACTTGAAGCGCATCAACAACCCATACGATGTCATGAGCCTGCCCTACGCTGTGGTGGCAAACCGTCAGCGGTTCAACATCTACGCCGGTAACTTCTGATGAAGACCCCGATCCTTGGCTCCGCTTACGTGGCCCGCAGCGTCAATGCTGCGGACAACCGCATGATCAACCTGTTCCCCGAGATCATCCCCGAGGGTGGCAAAGAGCCTGCGTTCCTCAACCGCGCACCCGGCCTCAAGCCGAAGGTGTCGGTGGGAATTGGTCCTATTCGGGGCATGTGGGAATTTGGGGGCAATCTGTAC
>JAURGS010000433.1:0-260 GCA_030833685.1 Rhodoferax sp.
CATCGGCACTTGATCGAGATAGTGCGCGATCTGTTCGACCGGCATGACATCCAGCTTTTCCTTGAGCGCGCGGTCTACTGCGCCCGTCATCACGGGGCAGATCGGCTTTGCTGTGCACCAGCGGCAGTGGTCGCCAGCGGCCAGTGGTGCGTTCGGCTTCATCGCGGCCTGCACGGCACCGATCAGTTCGCCTTCAAACGCAGCGACACGGTCGAGCGTCGTCAACCAGCGCTTGATGCTGGGTGGCTGCACGATGATCA
>JAURGS010000433.1:270-555 GCA_030833685.1 Rhodoferax sp.
ATTTCCAATCCAGAACAATAGCGCGGTCGCCAATGCGGCCAATGAAATCGGTAGAACCAAACACATCAGGAAGAAGGCTGCCAAAGCCAACCCGGCTTTCGACTTCATATTCCACCTCACCTTTCGGGTCTATCTCGTCCAGCGCCGCCAGCGCAACCAGCAGTTTGTTTTCGATCAGGTCTTCGGTCAGCACCACGTCGTTCAGCTTGGTGCCTACCAGCGAATACGGGTCGACGTCACTTTCGAGAACCTTGGCGATAGCGTCATGCAGCAGGGTGCCTTCGT
>JAURGS010000434.1 GCA_030833685.1 Rhodoferax sp.
CGGGCTTGCAGATTTTTTCAACATTACTTCTTCCTCGTCTTAGCCGATTCACGAAACGCTTTAGCAGTAGGCGCACCCTTAGTGCCTACCTTGCGCATTTTTTCGTTTGAGCCTGCCTTTATTCTGGCTTGTTTCGCGTGAATATTAGCGTAAAGACCCTTCATTTGCAATTCCACCTTTTCATGCTCGCCTTGGCACGTTCAGCATTTTTAGACTTAGCAACTACACCGCCCATCCTAGCGCAGAAACTAGCCTTGCGGCCTTCGTCTGCCTTGGTCTTAGGGTTAGGAGCCGGGGCTTTCAAGTTAGACCCCGTTTCACGGTTATACTTGGCGCGGCCTTTAGCTGTAAGGCCAGCGCCTTTGCTCACGGGCAATTTTTCGCCGCGCCCTACGGCCAATGATACAGACTTTTTCAACTTCCCATCCATGAGTTGATAACGCCGTTTGATGATTGATAGTTATTGCGTGGTTTGTCAACATATTCGCGATGTGCGACAGGGAACGCAAACGTAACCGCCAGTGCGTCGGCGGCGTCCGGCGATGCTAAACCTCT
>JAURGS010000435.1 GCA_030833685.1 Rhodoferax sp.
TAGAGTCCACCTCGTCGATGATGCAAAAATTGAAATCCCGTTGCACGAGCTCGTCGACATTTTGCGCCAAGTTATCGCGCAAGTAGTCGAAACCGAGCTCGGAGTTCGTGACGTACGTCACGTCGGCGCCGTATCCGACGCGTCGTTCCGCCTCCGTCATCCCGGCTTGAATCAACCCGCACTTCAACCCCAAAAACTTATGAATCTGCCCGATCCACTCCTGATCCCGTCTCGCGAGGTAATCATTCACCGTCACCACGTGCACGCCTTTCCCGCTCAGGGCGTTCAAATACGCCGGAAGCGCCGAAACCAACGTCTTCCCTTCCCCCGTGCGCATCTCCGCGATCGAACCTTCGTGTAAAATCATCCCCCCTATGAGCTGGACGTCGAACGGGCGCAATCCTAAAACCCTCTCCGCGGCCTCTCGCACGCACGCGAACGCTTCGACGAGCAATTCATCCTCCGACGCCCCTCGCGCGACGCGCTCCTTAAACTCCGTCGTCTTCCCTCGCAATTCCTCATCACTCATCTTCTTATACCTCGGCCCTAACGCGT
>JAURGS010000436.1 GCA_030833685.1 Rhodoferax sp.
TGCAGCACCTTTGGCGCAGTGAGCGCCTAAGTTAATGGGGGAGTCGAACACCGGCTCTTGGCGAACCCAGACACCATTTTCAACCACCGCGTCTACCGCGCAGCCGACTGAACAATGGGTACAAATGGTGCGCTTGACTTCTACTTTGCCAGCACCCATTGCACTTCCGTTAGTCATACCGGCTTCGGCTTTTTTCACCAAGCTAAGTTGCGATGCGGCTAAGCCCACACCCACACCCAAACCAGAACGGCGCAAAAAGGTGCGACGGTCGAGTGTGGGCAGTGCTTGAGTGAGGCCACGGCGCAGGCTGTGCACAAACGGTGACGATGGCGCACCAGAGGTGCCAGAATTCTTTTTGGTCAACAACATGAAACTCTCCAGAAGAGGTGAGTGTTTGAGAAAGGACTTAGACCAAAGTGGTCTTGTAGTAACGCTTGACGTGCTCTGAGAGCTCGTAGCCACCACCGCGCTCGGGTTTGGCTTTCTTGATAGCTTGTGGCGCTAAATCTTGAACTTGAGGTAGGAGGCTAGTGGCCGCAGCCACAACACCGAC
>JAURGS010000437.1 GCA_030833685.1 Rhodoferax sp.
CAATGGGGTATGCTTATCATGGGCGCATACTTTGGCGGCAGGACTGTTGAAAAACTAGCGGAGATGAAAAAGAAATGAACCTCTCAGAACACTTTAGTCTTGAAGAACTAACGCACACAGATCACAGAGACTTGGACAATACGCCAAACGAGGCAGAGTCTGCCAATTTGCGTAGGTTGGCAAACTTCCTAGAACAAGTCAAAACTGTACTTGGCGGCAAACCAATCATGGTCAACTCTGCGTTTCGATCTAAGGCGGTCAATGATGCGGTTGGGTCTAAAGATACAAGTCAGCACCGCGTTGGTTGTGCAGCCGACTTACGTGTGCCTGGCATGACGCCTGATGAGGTGGTGAAAGCTGTCATTGCGTCTGGTATTGGATACGATCAAATCATTCGAGAATTTGACCGCTGGACGCATATTTCTGTGCCAAACCTATCCACATCGACGCCAAGGCAACAAGCCTTGATCATCGACAAGCAAGGCACCAGACCTTACGCTTAGTCCTCGCTACTTAGCATGAAGATGGCGACGCCTACCATGACTACGATTGC
>JAURGS010000438.1 GCA_030833685.1 Rhodoferax sp.
TTCTCTCGCCTTGTAGCAATCTTCTTGGGTCTTGTATTCGTACTCGCGCTGCATGTGGCAAATAGCAAAAGACATCCCAAAACACACTGAAAGAATCCAAGTCATGTGTTCTTCTCCTTGAGTTTGGCTTTGATGGCTCGGGCGAGTATCCCTGCAAGGTCTTTTGATATGTCGCAGTTGTGTTCTGCAAAGGCTTTTTTTGCCTCCTCATCCGTCAGCCCAACCCATTGCCGCTGTGCTGCGGGTGGGGTGGTGTAGAGGGGGATTTTGTCCAAGACTGCGACAGTTGGCGTGTTCCACAGCACAGGGCCGTTCCATTCAAAAGTGCGCTTTTCTGCGTTTATCCACGCCACAGGCTCCTGCACAGGTGCTGCAAGGGCTTGCTTGATGGCGGTGATGGCTTTGCTTTCCACGCTGAAAGGGTTTTCAGGTTGTTGACCTTCCAACGCCTCCAGCGCCAGCTTCAATGCTTCGTCTCTCATTTGGTTTCTCCTCTTGCTCGGATGGCGGTGGCAAAGTCCTCGCGGTAAGCGGCGGGAATAAACCCCGATTC
>JAURGS010000439.1 GCA_030833685.1 Rhodoferax sp.
CTGATGCTCTTGAGAGCGGAGGAGAGAGTACTGATAGCTGGCAGACCAGCTTTGGAGAACACTGAAAGATTAGACATAATTTACCTTTATTGCAGTTTACTTAAACGGGCTAATTGCTTGCCCAACAAAAGCACCTCGGGGCGCGGGTCGTCCGCGCTTGCCAGGGTACTACCCGAACTGACGGCGACAACCAAGTCAGTCGGCAAGGCGATCTTGCGCTTTTTGAGCGCCTTCTCAGCCTTGGCCGGTGACAGTATGGATGTCTCCATCACTTCAGATTCTTCAAGGCCCAACGCAAACAAGGCGACCTTGGCCTTGTCTTCATCAGTCCATTGCCTGATTGCCCGTTTGGCAACCAGCTTGTAATCTGGCAGTCTAGCACCCGACTCCAGCATCGACAACGCCAACTCGCGCAGGCTGGTGATCCAAGTCTCCAGCAGGTCGGCGTTCTTGAGGTAGTCGCTGATCAGGTTCTTGTCGAGGTTGTCCAGCGTGGTCGCCAGCGCCCGGTCGGCAGCGCCTGTCATCTGTGGGCAGATGGGCTTGGCCGGG
>JAURGS010000043.1 GCA_030833685.1 Rhodoferax sp.
AAGATCATCAGGAAACGCAGAACGAAGCGCGCTGTAAAGATTGGCAGAAGAGTGGGGCATGTGAACTCCTGATCACTGATTCTTGGGCGAAGTGGCAGCGTCCATCTGGAAGGCTGGATCCCGCTTGTTGATAAAAGCCATGACACCTTCGCGATGCTCGGCGCTGCTGGCGTACGCGTAGGCCTGCGCCAGTCCTGCAGCGTCCTCAGCCGCGTCGGCCAAGGACAGTGGCTGCAAAGCGCGCAACTGGCGTTTATTCATTCGTGCTGCTTGTGGTGCAAGTTTTAGGACGCGATGCACCAGTCGATCAACCTCGAGCGTGAGCGACTCCTCAGTGACCACGGCGTGTAAAAAGCCTTGTTGCCGCAAAGTTTCGGCCTCGAACACCATAGCACCCAAAAGCATCTGTCGAACGATGGACGGGCCAAGCTCGCGCAAAACCAACGCCGCCTCTTTAGGCGCCATAGGAAAACCCAGCCTACCGATCGGCGCACCAAAGCGGCTTCCCGCAGCGGACACACGCAGGTCGCAGCAGCAGGCTATTTCCACGCCAGCGCCCATGCAGTTACCGGCAATCTGAGCGACGGTCGGGACGTCGCAGTCCAAGATCGCTTGCAGTCCACCCCAGACGTCCTCCTCGTGAAAGGCTTGCAAGCTTGTTACTTCAAATCTGAAATCTGCGTACTCGGAGATATCTCCGCCCGCGCAAAAATGCCCGCCCTCACCCCGCAACACCACACATCGCAACTTGGGGTCGCGTTGCAGCTGACAAAACACCTGCGCCAACTCCCGCCACATCTGCCGCGACATCGCATTCATCCGCTGCGGAGCCGACAGACTCACGTAGGCGACTGCCTGTTCGAGCCGAAGATCAATACAACCCGCCATGGTTTAACCCGTGTGCGGCATCAGTGGGCCGGCGCTTGCTGGCGCGCCCACCACCAGATTGATAGACCAGCCAGCACCATAGGAACGCAAAGCCATTGACCCATACTCATCCCCAGGGACAGCAGCCCGAGGTGGGCATCGGGCTCACGGAAATACTCGGCGACAAAACGCAATACGCCGTAACCAACCAGGAATGCTGCAGAAACTTCTCCGCGGCGCCGCTGCCGCCTTGCAAAGAGCCACAACAGCGCGAACAACAACAAGCCCTCGAGCAGAAATTGATAAATCTGCGAGGGATGGCGAGGCAAATCACCGGCACCTCTGAACACCATGGCCCAGGGCAAGTCAGCGCTGGCAACCCGGCCCCACAGTTCGCCATTGATGAAATTACCGATGCGCCCACAAGCCAAACCGGTCGGGACACACGGCGCAATGAAATCGGTGACCTGCAGCATGGGACGACCGCGGCTGCGCGCATACCAAATCATGGCCACGATCACGCCAAGCATGCCCCCATGAAAGCTCATGCCGCCCTGCCAAACGGCAAAGATCTCAAGCGGGTGAGCGGCGTAGTAGCCCGGCTTGTAAAAAAGGCAATACCCCAGGCGCCCACCGACGATGACACCCATCACGCCCAGAAACAAGATGTCTTCAATGTCTCGCTTGTGCCAGGCTTGAGATCCTCGCATCGAAGCGAAGGGTTCATGAGCCAAACGAAGTCGACCCAGCAGCATGAACAGTGCAAATGCTGCCAGGTAGGTCAGCCCATACCAGTGAATGGCAAGTGGGCCAATGGCAATGGCCACGGGGTCAATTTGTGGATGGATCAACATAGCCGCGGAAACTGCAATCAAATCAAGCAACTCAGGCCACGCCCAAGCGACCTGGCGCCGTCCAACAACAGATCAATGGGCGCGCATCGAAATCAATCCAGGATAGACAAGTCACGCACCGCGCCTTTGTCGGCTGACATGACCAACTTGGCATAGGCCTTGAGTGCACCCGAGACCTTGCGTGGACGGGGCTTAGCCGGCTTCCAGCCTTTGGCATCCTGCGCCTGGCGCCTGTTAGCCAGCTCTTCATCAGAGACCAACACATTGATAGTCCGCGCCGGAATGTCTATGCGAATGCGGTCACCATCGCGAACCAAGCCGATATTGCCACCCGCTGCCGCTTCTGGTGACGCATGCCCAATCGACAGCCCCGAGGTGCCACCTGAAAAGCGGCCATCGGTCAACAAGGCACAGGCCTTGCCCAGACCTTTGGACTTCAGATACGACGTGGGGTACAACATCTCTTGCATACCTGGCCCGCCCTTGGGCCCTTCGTAACGAACCAAGACCACATCACCCGGCTTGACCTTATCTCCCAAAATATGCTCCACTGCCTCGTCCTGGGACTCCACCACGTGCGCCGGGCCCTCGAAAACCAGTAGGCTGTCGTCCACACCCGCGGTTTTAACCACACAACCTGCCTCAGCAATATTGCCAAACAGCACCGCCAGGCCGCCCTCTTGAGAAAATGCGTGATCAATCGATCGGATGCAGCCTTCCTTGCGGTCCATGTCCAGACTGGGCCAGCGAGTGGACTGGCTAAATGCCACCTGAGTCGGAATGCCGGCAGGACCCGACCTGTAAAAAGTGTGCACCGCTTCATCAGCGGTTCGCAAAATATCCCATTGCGCCAGCGCATGCTTCAAAGAAGGTGCATGGATGGTGGGGACATCGGTATGCAGCTTGCCGGCGCGCTCAAGCTCGCCCAGAATGGCAAAAATACCGCCGGCACGATGCACGTCCTCGATGTGGTACTTCTGGGTGTTGGGCGCCACTTTGCACAGTTGCGGCACGGTTCTGGACAAGCGGTCGATGTCCTTGAGGGTGAAATCAATTTGCGCTTCTTGCGCAATGGCCAGCAAATGCAAGATGGTGTTGGTCGAGCCACCCATTGCGATGTCAAGCGTGATGGCATTCTCAAACGCCTTGAAGCCCACCGAGCGCGGCAGCACCGAATCATCATCTTTTTCGTAGTGCTGGCGGGTCACCTCCACAATACGTCTGCCCGCTTGCTTAAATAGCCGTTCACGGTCAGCATGGGTAGCCAACACCGTTCCGTTGCCAGGCAAAGCCAGTCCCAAGGCCTCAGCCAGACAGTTCATGGAGTTGGCCGTGAACATGCCCGAGCAAGAACCACAAGTCGGGCAAGCCGAGCGCTCCACCTCGGCCACGTCGGCATCGGACACTTTGGGATCGGCAGCCATCACCATGGCATCAATCAGGTCGACCTTGATCACGCCAAGTCGGGTCTTACCCGCTTCCATCGGCCCACCAGAGACGAACACCACCGGAATGTTCAAGCGCATCGCCGCCATCAGCATGCCGGGAGTGATCTTGTCGCAATTGGAGATACACACCATCGCGTCCGCACAGTGGGCATTGACCATGTACTCCACAGAGTCAGCAATGATTTCCCGGCTGGGCAGCGAGTAAAGCATCCCATCATGGCCCATGGCAATGCCGTCATCGACCGCTATCGTGTTGAACTCTTTGGCAACCCCACCGGCGGCCTCGATTTCCCGCGCCACGAGCTGCCCAAGGTCTTTCAAGTGCACGTGGCCAGGAACAAACTGCGTGAAGGAGTTAACAACTGCGATGATCGGTTTTTTGAAATCGCCGTCCTTCATGCCGGTGGCGCGCCACAAGGAACGCGCGCCGGCCATGTTGCGACCTTCAGTGGTGGTTCTCGAACGGTAGACAGGCATAGGGGACTCTCGGATGAACGGTGATGATTGGGCGAAAGAAGCGACATAAATTATCGCTGAAACCCTCGGGCGGCGATGTTGGGTGCTTACCGTCGCGCCGCGCGCTCGGCACCCCGCAACAGCCTACCATGTGCAGGGGTGGGTAACTAACGCCGGCGACCGTCGATGGCGTCCTTGCGCCGCGCTCTGCGCTCGTCACGCTTCTTATCGAAGTCTTCAGACGCCTTGCGCTTGGTGTACCCCGACGCATCTGCCCAGTACCACCAGACCACGGCCAGAGCAAACGGCAGCATGACCCACCACCAAGAGAGCTGCGCCACCGGCCCAAGCTCCAACACTTTCAAAATCAATAGCAAGCAACCTATGCCTAGAAAATACATGGTTTTTCACTTCCTCGGCTAGCCCGTTTTAGGCAAGCCATTACAATTTGCCTAGGACTCTACCCTAACTGAAGGACTCGTTCATGAAAAGCATTTATGTCGCATTGTTGGGCTTTGCTGCCTTGCAATCCCCAGTTCTCGCTGACCAGGCTTTGGCACAGAAAAGCAACTGCCTGGCCTGCCACCAAGTTGCCAATAAAGTTGTTGGCCCATCATTCAAAGATATCGCCAAAAAATACGCTGGCAAGGACGTCTCTGCGACACTGGTTGGCAAAGTCAAAGGGGGCGGCTCTGGTGCCTGGGGCGCCATTCCAATGCCCGCTAATCCGCAGCTTAGCGACGACGATGCCAAGAAGCTGGTGAGCTGGATCCTGTCATTGAAATAAGACCGGACAGGTCCACCGCGCTGGAGCCACGCTGCTGCTCTAGCGCCATTTAAGCGGCCAACCGGCCGCTTTATTCTTTTTTTTGATGGGACTCCCTCTCCTGCCAGGGAAACCTGGTTGCCCCGTCGACAACACTTGTTATCAAGCGCGCACAAACAATGTTTGCAGGGGGTCGGGGCCTGCCTGGCGGCTCCAGTGGCCGTGCACATTCGGATCAAAGACAGCGCCTGCGGGTAAATGGTCAGCGGAGTAAAAGTGCTCGCCCGGGACAAACCGGCGAACCGAGCCATCCTGCAAACCGATCTCCATGATGCCGCTGAGAATAAATACCCATTGTGGTGTGCCCGTGCAGTGGAATGCGCTGCGAAAGCCTACTGGGCTTTGCCTGAGCTGCACCCCATCACAAGGCATGAGTACAGACAACATTGCCTGAGGTTGTCCCTGATCCAGATTAATGGACTCCTCCCGCCATGCTGCGCGTCCATCCTCTGTGGTGTACAACACAACTTTTCGAAACTCAGGCATCACAGTCCTCCGGTAAACGCTGCCGCAGTCATTATGAGCGACTGCATTCAAGCCAAGCGCATCGATTCCAGGCTGGGTTGAGCGCACTGCGCTACGATTCGCTCAGGAGAGCTTAGCGGCCAGGGCAAACCAATTTTTTATTAAGGATTCACCATGAGACTACTGCACACCATGTTGCGTGTGGGCGACCTGCAACGATCAATCGACTTCTACACCCAGGTCATGGGTATGAATTTGTTGCGTAAAACTGAGAATCCTGAATACAAGTACACCTTGGCGTTCGTCGGCTACGGCAACAACCCGGATCATGCCGAGTTGGAGCTCACCTACAACTGGGGCGTCGAGAATTACGACATGGGCAGCGCCTATGGACACATTGCAATCGGCGTTCCCGATGCCTATGCCGCCTGCGAAAAAATTCGTGCTGCTGGTGGCAAGGTGACCCGAGAGGCTGGCCCCGTTAAAGGCGGCAGCACCGTCATTGCCTTTGTGACCGACCCCGACGGATACAAGGTCGAGTTGATACAACGCGACTGGCAGTAAGGTTCACGCGCCACACAGAAAAGCCGAGTACCGGTTTTTACACTTGTCTTATGAACAAACTTGCAGACCTGCGCAAAAGCTACGAACGGGCAGAACTCGATGAAAACGCCTCGCACGCCGATCCCGTGCGCCAGTTTGAACAGTGGTTGAGCGAGGCGATCCAAGCGCAGCTTCCCGAGCCTAATGCAATGACGCTGGCAACGGTAGGCTCAGACCTGCGGCCTAGCACGCGCATTGTCTTGATCAAGGGCTTGGACGAAAAAGGCATTATTTGGTACACGAATTACACGAGCCGAAAAGGAATCGAGTTGGCGGGTAATCCTTATGCGTCGCTGCAATTTCACTGGGTCGAACTCGAGAGGGTGGTTCGCATCGAGGGGACGGTTGAAAAAGTCAGCGATGCCGACAGCGATGCCTATTTCAACAGCCGTCCACTGGACTCACGTATCGGAGCCTGGGCCAGCCCGCAAAGCCAGGTGATCGCCTCACGCGCAACGCTGGTCGCCAGTGCCGCACGCTATGGCGCGCAGTTCTTGCTCAACCCACCCAGGCCACCGCACTGGGGTGGATACCGGCTGCGACCCGATCGGTGGGAGTTCTGGCAAGGCCGGCCTAGCCGTTTGCATGATCGGCTGCGCTACCGAACAGAAGACGCGGGACAAAGCTGGCTTCGGGAGCGGCTTGCGCCCTGAAGGCGTTCAGGCCGCATCCTTGGCGCAGTCCAGGCAAACCCCTCGAACAGCAACGTCTAGGCTGAGGCCCTGATAACCGAGGGCAACCAAGGCATTCAACGCGTTCTGCGCAGCGACCTCCAGGTCGCGCGCGCTGGCGCGCATAGCCCCGGGCAAGGAACTGTCTTTGTGGCAGGTCTGGCACTCAAAATGCGGTGTGGCGCGCACGCTCTCGGGCATGGCCTGGTAACGCCTGACTCTCTCAACATCAACGCGGCAGAGCAACAGACCGACCTGCGTCAAACGGTCTACCAGCCGGTATAGCGTCACCCGATCCAAAGAGCCACCAGGTCCGTCCAGCACCGCGTGCAATTGCGCGTGGGTGTAGCTGGTGTGTGGATGCGCCAGCAGCCAGCCCAGCACTCGCCTGGCAGCCTCGGTTCGCCGCAGCCCATGGGCGACGAGAAGCTGGGCCACTGGATCGTCAGTAGCACCTGATTTTGATTTCAGTCGTGGTGGCATGAGAGGCTGGCGGTGGTTAAAGCAAATAATGCAATCGAGTTGCAATATACTTTAACGCAATACCAGTGCCCGCAAAGAGAAACATGAAGGCCTCAGACTCAACCGGCCATCGGCACCACGGCCACTCGCACGACGCCGGGAAACGCCATGCCGAACCCAGCGATGCTGACGATCAAGCGATGAGCGCAAACTTGCCTAATAGCCCCATCTCCTGGGCTGCTTCCAAACGCGTGGGCCTGGTCCTACCCGTCGTGGGCGTGCTCTGGTTACTGGTTATGTGGGCAAACAGCGGGCCTGCGACATGATCGATATCCAGAACCTGACTGTTAGTTACCGCGGACACCCTGCTTTGCATCACATCAGCGGTGAATTCCGAAGTGGGTCTCTCAGTGCGGTCATTGGGCCCAATGGGGCCGGAAAAAGCACCCTGCTCAAAACGATTGTTGGCTTGCTCAAGCCCTCGGGCGGGCACCTTGATGTGCGCACGCCAAGGAAGCGCATTGCATACCTGCCCCAGCAGGCTGACCTTGACCGCGGCTTTCCGATGTCGGTTCGCGATTGCGTCTTACTCGGAGGCTGGTCCCAGCTAGGCGCCTGGAAGGGCGCCGGTGGGGATCAACTGACAGAGGCACAGGCTGCGATCCACGCCGTGGGCTTGGATGGTTTTGAACACCGAACCATTGGCTCACTTTCACGGGGGCAATTTCAACGGGCTTTGTTCGCCAGGCTGATGGTGCAACAGGCCGACCTGATTTTGCTCGATGAGCCATTCACAGCCATGGACACCAGGACCACAGAAGCCCTATTGGATATCGTGGCGAAATGGCACATTCAGGGCCGAACAATCATTGCCGTTTTGCACGACGATGAGCAGGTTCGGCGCCACTTCCCGCAGACCGTGATGCTGGCACGCGAGTTGGTCGCGTGGGGGCCAACCTCAGAGGTACTGCGGCCACAGCATCTGCAACAAGCCAGGTCCTTGGCTGAAGCTTGGGACGATCATGCCGAGATCTGCCACACCGACGAAGTCGCCGCCACCAGCGCAGCATGAGTGCATGGATTGATTGGGTTGTTGGCCCGTTTGCAGAATACGCGTTTATGCGTCGAGCCTTGGTAGCCACACTTGCAGTGGGCCTGAGTGCAGCGCCCCTTGGCGTCTTCCTCACCTTGCGACGCATGAGTCTTTTAGGCGACGCACTCAGCCACGCCATATTGCCAGGTGTGGCCGTGGGCTTTTTGCTCGCGGGTGTCTCCATTGCGGCAATGGCCGCTGGTGGGGTCGTGGCGGGCCTCATCGTCGCGGCCCTGGCCGGGTTGCTCAGCCGGGTTACCCAACTCAAGGAGGACGCCAGCCTGGCCGCGCTCTACCTTCTGGCGCTGGCCATTGGCGTGACCCTCATCTCCCGGGGCGGCAGCCAGCTGGATTTGTTGCACATTTTGTTTGGCAACGCCCTGGGCGTGGACGAGGCCAGTCTGGTGATGGTTGCCGCCGTCAGCAGCGTCAGCCTGCTGGTTTTGTCTATTTTGTATAGGGGCTTGGTCCTCGAAACTTTTGACCCTTCATTCATTTTGGCCAGCGGGCATCGCGCCTGGCTCTGGCAGCAAGGCTTCTTGATGTTGGTGGTGATCAATTTGGTGGCTGGTTTTCAGACACTGGGCACGCTCATGGCGGTTGGGCTGATGATGTTGCCCGCAGTCAGCAGTCGGCTCTGGCATGACACGCTGGGTGCACAACTGATTAATGCGAGCGCGCAAGCGGCGATAGCCGGGGCCTCAGGGCTATTGCTGTCCTTTCACCTGGACACGCCAAGTGGACCCACCATCATTGCGTGTGCCGGCGTCCTGTACGCTGCTTCTCTGTTTCTAGCGCCGGGTGGCCTTCTGGCCAAAGTCATGAAACGCCCACATCGGGTGGCCTGAACCGTGCGGCGACGAGACTGGATCACATCGGTAGGCTGCTTCGGCCTTGCCGCCACAGCACCGATCGCTGCCAGCGGGCAAAATGCCCCCCCCTTGAGCGTTGTAACGAGCTTTAGCATCCTGCAAGACCTGATTGAGCAGGTTGGCAAGAACCGAATCGTGGTGCGCTCCTTAATCGGTGTGGATGGGCATGCGCATGCCTTTGAGCCTCGGCCCAGCCATGTTCAATCATTCGGGCAGGCTCAGATGGTGGTCCTCAACGGTCTGCGCTATGAGCCTTGGGCTGATCGTTTGATTAAATCCGCAAATTTCAAAGGCAGGGTATTGACCGTATCGGACGGCATACCCGAGCCGCTGCAGGCCACGAAAACGGGGCGCCCAGATACCGACCCGGATCCGCATGCCTGGCAAAACCCACGCAATGTGATCCACTACGTCCAAGGCATTGCGGATGCACTGTGCGACCTTGACCCCGCGGCAAAAGACCATTACCGCAGGAGTGAGCAGGCGTACCTGACCGAATTACGTGAACTCGACCAGTGGATTGAATTGCAATTTCTACCCCTTTCATCTGCGCAGCGGCGGGTCATCACCTCACACCAGGCTTTCGCCTATTTCGCGCAGCGCTACCAAATCGAATTTTTGGCGCCGCAGGGCATTTCAAGCGAGTCCAGGCCCAGCGCCAAGACGGTTGCCCGGCTGATCAGTCAGATCAAATCTGAGCGCATAAAAGCGGTGTTCTTGGAACATCTGACTGACGGTCGGTTGCTACAGCAAATCGCCAAAGACACCGGTGTTCGTGTGGGCCCCAGCTTGTACGTGGAGGCGCTAACAGCACCTGGCAAAGGGGCAGAGACCTACCTGCAAATGATGCGCCACAACACTTTGGCGCTCGTGGCGGGCATGCAGGCAAGCTAACACTACCCCGCCCTGCGCTTGCGCCATGACGCCGGCTTCAGCCTAAGCGCTGTTTTTCACCAGGCTCGCAAAAGTACGCTGAAACTTCGCAACTTTAGGCGCAGCCACAGCCATGCAATAACCCTGGAAGGGATTGCGTTCAAAAAAGTCCTGGTGATAGTCCTCGGCAGGCCAGTAATTTCGACGAATCTGAAGCTCTGTGACGATCGGATTTTGATAGACCTTTTGGTGCGAGAGTTCGTCGATGAACGCTTGCGCCAGTTGCAACTGCTCAGGCTTGCTGGCGTATATGCCGCTGCGGTACTGTGTTCCGCGATCGTGACCTTGTGCATTGAGCGTTGTCGGGTCATGAATCAAGAAAAATATCTCGAAGATTTGTCTCAAATCGATGACCTCAGGGTCATAAACCAGTTGAACCACCTCGTTATGACCGGTTTGGCCGGTACATACGTCCTCATAACTGGGCTGCGGCATATCGCCATTGCAATAGCCTGATTGCACGTCGAGCACACCTTTGACCCGCACAAAGACAGCCTCAGTACACCAAAAGCAGCCACCACCCAAAGTAATTGTTTCCGTATCCGGCATCTTTTGCCCTCCTCATATCGACCACTGTAATCGAATGCGGCACGACAGAGCGGGCCAGTGGGCCAGTGGGCCAGCGGGCCAATAGGCACTGCGGCCATACAATCGACCGCCCCTGGTTTCTCAGCGCTTTCCCACTGTCTCCTAATCCCTTGAATTGATGTTTGAATCACTCCGTCAGGACAAAACATGAAAACCTGGAAAAAAGGTTTAGTGATCGTCGCGACTTTGGCGCTATTGCTGGCTGGCTTGGCCAGAACTTACAAAGCCCGAGATGAGCGTGAGCAAGCTCTCCAGGCGCAAACCGCCTCACAAAAAGTGGAAGTGACTCTGCAGGTCCAGGCGCAGGATTTGCTCACCGTGCAGGTCGTGACCCTGGACAAAACGCAGCCGATCACGGCTGTGGTCTCCCCCTTGCGCTCGACCCTGGTCAAGGCAAGAGTGCCCGGTGAGCTCTTGCAACTTGCCGTGCGTGAGGGCGAATCCGTCAAGCCAGGCGAGGTGCTGGCCCGTACCGACGACACCCAGATCAAAGCCAATGTCGCTATGTCATCCGAACAGCTCAAGGCGTCACAGGCTCAACTGGCGATCGCCCAGCGGGCATACGACAACAACCAGGATCTGGCTAAGCAAGGCTTTATATCGGAGACCGCACTTGCCAATGCGCGGGCCAGCCTGGACGCCGCCAAAGCCAACGTCGCCTCGGCACAAGCAGCGCTCAGCATCAGTCAATCTAACCTCAACGACACGATTTTGCGCGCACCCATTGGCGGACGCGTGGCACAAAAATTCGCACAACCCGGTGAACTCCTGGGTCTCGGAGCGCCCGTGCTGGAGATCATCGACCCCAGCCAAATTGAGCTGGAAGCGAGCCTGCCAGCGCATGAAGCCCCAGTGGTGCGCAGTGGACAAATCGCCACACTCGCTGACCCGACATCCCCACAAAGCGTGGTCCAAGGCCAGGTGACGCGTGTCAACCCCAAAGCTGATCCCATGAGCCGCTCGGTTAAGTTTTACCTTCGGATCACGCAACAAAACAAGCTTTACCCTGGTCAATTTTTGCAGGGCCATGTGCGGGTCGGTGAAATCAAAGGCCTAGGGCTTCCTTTGACAGCCATTCGCACCGATGCGCCCACACCTTTTGTCCAAGTCCTGCGCGCCAAGAGGGTCGTACATCAGGACGTCACCATCCGAAGCCGAGGCGAGTTGCAGGGTAAACCCTTCGTACTGCTTGAGGGACTTCAAGCTGGAGATACTGTGCTGGCTGGGTCCCTTGGGCTAATCAGAAGCGGAACACTGACATCGACAGCAACGCCCAACGCGGCGAAATGATCTGACATGTGGTTTACCCGCGTCAGCTTGAACAATCCCGTCCTGGCCACGATGGTCATGCTGGCGCTTGTGGTCTTGGGTTTGTTCTCGATCCAACGCCTGCAGGTCGACATGTTTCCCAACGTGGACTTTCCAGTGGTGGTGGTCACCACGGAGTACCCCGGTGCTGCGCCTTCCATCGTTGAAAATGAAATTTCTAAAAAGATTGAGGAAAGCGTCAACGGTATTGCAGGTATCAACGCTCTGACGTCTCGGTCCTACCAAGGCACGTCGGTGGTAATCATCGAGTTCGGTCTTCATGTCGACGGTCGCCGTGCAGCGGAAGATGTCCGCGAGAAAATCGCCGCCGTGCGGCCAACCTTGCTGGCCGACATCAAAGAACCCCGCGTTCAGCGCTTTGATCCTGCAACGCGCCCGATTTGGTCTGTCGCCGTGGTGCCGCAAAAAACGACGAACCAAGGCGACATGCTAGACCTGGTTGAACTGAGCAACTGGACAAATAAAGGTCTGAGGAAACGCCTCGAAAACGTCAGGGGGGTGGGCGCGATCAACGTGGTCGGACAGACGCAGCGCGAAATCAATATCTACCTTCGTCCCAAGGCGCTTCAATCGTATGGCATCTCTGCCGAGCAAGTCGCGCAAGCGGTACGAAACGAGACCCAGGATCTTCCTGCAGGTAGCCTGCGCTCTAGCGAGCAAGAACGGGTTGTCCAAATTACGGCAGCCATGGCGCGACCGGAAGATTTCCGTCAAATCATTGTCGCCAGGCGAGGTAATGGCACCGTCAAACTTCATCAAGTGGCCGATGTGGTGGATGGCGCACAAGATCTTGACAGTTTGGCCCTCTACAACGGGCAACGCACGCTGCTGGTAAGTGTGCAAAAAGTTCAAGACGACAACACCATCGCGGTTGTTGACCGCCTAAACCAAACGGTCCTGGAGATGCAAAAGGAATTACCGCCAGGCATTAGGCTGGAGACCGTGCAAGATGGCTCTCGGCAAATCCGTGTCTCCGTGGCAAATGTCCGCCAAACCCTGCTTGAGGGTGCTGCCCTGACGGTTTTGATCGTCTTTCTGTTTCTGAACTCCTGGCGCTCCACCATCATCACCGGGCTGACGCTGCCCATTGCGTTGATTTCGACATTTTTCTTCATGGATTTGATGGGCTTCACCATCAACATGATCACCATGATGGCGCTAAGCCTTTGTGTTGGATTATTGATTGACGACGCCATTGTTGTGCGTGAAAACATTGTCCGACACGCCCACATGGGCAAATCCACATTTGATGCCGCACTTGAGGGAACCCAGGAAATAGGACTGGCTGTTTTTGCCACCACGATGTCGATCGTGGCGGTTTTCCTGCCGATCGGTTTCATGGGTGGCATCGTCGGAAAGTTTTTCCACGAATTTGGTCTGACCATTGTTGCCGCAGTACTCATCTCAATGTTCGTCAGCTTTACCCTGGATCCGATGTTGTCCTCGATCTGGCATGACCCCAGCATTCACGCCATGGGTCGCAGCAGGGCGTCCCTTTACGACCGAACGCTGGGACGCTTGACGGGTTTGTTTGATCGATTCAACGACGCGCTGGCCGACTGGTATCAAGGCAGCCTGAAATGGGCTTTGCGGCACAAGCTGCTCACGCTGCTGCTGGGCGCAGCCGTGTTCGTCGCAAGCCTTTTGATGGTTCCCTTGCTGGGAACTGAATTTGTACCCAAATCAGACTACTCAGAGACGACCATCACCTTCAGCACACCGGTTGGATCCTCCCTGGAGGTGACTGAGCAGCGCGCCAAAGAGGTTGAGTCCATCATCCGCAGCATGCCGGAGGTGCGCTACACGCTCGCCACCATCAACGCCAGCACGCTTCCCGGGAAAATTTATGCCAGCGTCTACGTGCGACTGCTTAATCGTGATCAAAGAAAACGCGGTATCGAGGAGGTGGCAGTTTCATTACGCCAGCGCTTGCGTGAAGTGGCAGGCATCACTGTCACACACGTGGGGCTGCTCGATCCGGTTGGTGGGCAAAAACAAATTCAATTTTCCATACGCGGGCCAGACTCGGGGGAGCTGTCACGGCTGAA
>JAURGS010000440.1 GCA_030833685.1 Rhodoferax sp.
TTTACTTAAGGAGTTGAAAAATGAACGAACGGATTATTAAAGAAATGTCTAAACAAGCCCATTTGGTAGCCGACGCAACTTATGCCGAAGGTCCTGATTCGGTTTGGTTGAAAGAATACAACAAAAAGTTCGCCGAGTTGATTGTGCGAGAGTGTGCTGACTTGTTAGAAACAAGTTTACCGTATAACCCACAACAAAAAATGATTAAGAAACATTTCGGAGTTGAAGAATGAATGAACGAACTAAACAACTTTGGGAAGAGGCTGCTAAAAAAACTCAGGGTGATTCTTGGGAAGAGCAGACAAAGTTCATAGAAAGGTTCGCCGAGTTGATTGTTAGGGAATGTATCAGCAATGTTGAAGTATGGGAAAAGGATAGTCGTAATCATATATCATATATGCTGAAACAACAGTTCGGAGTTAAAGAATGAACACACTAATGAAAATTCTACACAAGATACCGTTTGTGCATTTTTATAGTAAATGGTCTGACCCGGTTGGTCGTGATTACGCCGGCTGCGAACGCCAACAAAGATTCTGTATTGTTTGCAA
>JAURGS010000441.1 GCA_030833685.1 Rhodoferax sp.
AATCAACATTACAAAATTTGGAGCGATACATCGGGTTCGAACCGATGACCTCAACCTTGGCAAGGTTGCGCTCTACCAACTGAGCTAGTATCGCATTTGCTACATCCGTTAAGACGTAGACTTTAATAGATGGTGCCCCGGGCCGGACTTGAACCGGCACAGCGCGAACGCCGAGGGATTTTAAATCCCTTGTGTCTACCAATTCCACCACCAGGGCACGCAATTCTTTATTGCGATGCCGATTACTGAAAAGTAAAACACCATCTTAATGCTGACGCCAATCAACATTACAAATTTTGGAGCGATACATCGGGTTCGAACCGATGACCTCAACCTTGGCAAGGTTGCGCTCTACCAACTGAGCTAGTATCGCATTTGCTACATCCGTTAAGACGTAGACTTTAATAGATGGTGCCCCGGGCCGGACTTGAACCGGCACAGCGCGAACGCCGAGGGATTTTAAATCCCTTGTGTCTACCAATTCCACCACCAGGGCACGCAATTCTTTATTGCGATGCCGATTACTGAAAAGTAAAACACCATCTTAATG
>JAURGS010000442.1 GCA_030833685.1 Rhodoferax sp.
CGCATTAGAACCTATCACGAACCTGATAATCGTGTGACGGACCATGCATCGGGTTTTGCGGACACCTACACCAATGTTGTTGTCAAAGGCAATGTTGATCAGGTAATACAAGCAAGAGCACAGGCAGTTAGATAAAATTTCTGGCGTTAGTACAATGGATAGTACATGGAGCTTCTACCTCCAGAATGTGGGTTCGATTCCTGCACGCCGGACCAGTAAATACAACAGTGCGAGTATGGGGGAATTGGTAGACCCAGCGGACTTAAAATCCGCCGCTCAATGCGTATCGGTTCGACTCCGATTACTCGCACCAAATACGGGCTGATAGCTTAATGGTAAAGCAGGGTACTCATAATGCCTTGAGTGGGAGTTCAATTCTCTCTCAGCCTACCAATTTAGATTCTATTGCCATCAATACTAAACACATAATAAGAACGATTATGAATATTGTTGGTTGTAGTTTCATTTGTATAACTTAAAAAAATAGGTTACCAAAGCTGCAATAGTCGCACACCACCAAAATAATTGATTGACTTTTTCTCTATCT
>JAURGS010000443.1 GCA_030833685.1 Rhodoferax sp.
CGGTCGTTGATGCGCTCGTTCGCGTGGTAATCGGCCAACTCATCAGCCGACAGCGGACGCTGCGCCTGCGCGATGGCGCGCATGGCACGGACATCCTGTTCGCAATAGTCAACCATCTCCTGCATCAGCTTCGCGTCTTCACGGAATGTGCCGTCGGCTTGCGGAATGGATAGCGCGCGGATTAGTTGCCCGCCGCGATGGTCTTTCTTCATAGACGCGCCAGCAAAGCGGCCCACATCCTCAAGGCTGCCCGGCGCACAGTTGGCGCGCGCTTGCGCTGCGGTGCAGTAGAACTGCTCCAGCTTGAAGTTTACCTGAAGGACATACCAGAATATCAGGCGCTCGAACGCTGCGTTGTGCGCGTACACCAGCCCCTTGTGGTCACGGACGGCCTGCGGGAAAGGCTCACCGGGGAGCCACGTCCGCACGTCTTCGTCATCAAATGCGTATGACATACACAGCACGTCGGTGCTGGCGTCCTGCGCGTAATTGTACACGCCGCGGCTGCGAAGGTCGCAACGGCTGCGCGTCTCAAAATCGA
>JAURGS010000444.1 GCA_030833685.1 Rhodoferax sp.
CATGATATGGGGGTAGTAGGTGAGCCAGATAGCCCCGCGCTCCGGTAACTTCCCCTGGCGGTATTTCAGAAGCGCCTCATGCCAGCGACGGTAGGTTGCAGATCCAGGTTGACCAAAAGCGCGTGAAACACCAACGGTTTGGACTGAATAGTTGTCTTTGAATTCCCACTGGAGATCGTCGCAGGCGACAAAATGCCCCAGCCCAGGGTGGAAGGGGGCAACATGGTAATCCTCCAGGTAGACCTCGATAAAGGTTTTCCAGTTGTAGTTGCATTCGTGCTGTTCTACCCGATCCAGCTTGTAGCCAGTAAAGTCAAGTTCGGGAAGCGGGCCCATGCCGCCGAGATCAAGCTGGAGATCACGGCCATTGTCTTCAAACAACAGGCCGTTCCATTCACGTAATTTGTAGTTGTTCAGATTCAGGCAGGGATCATCGGCGAAATGCGGCGCACCAAGCAGCGTTCCATTGGGCGAGTAAGTCCAACGATGCAAGGGACAAACAATATTGCCTCCCGAACTTCCCAGCTGGTTTTGCAGCAG
>JAURGS010000445.1 GCA_030833685.1 Rhodoferax sp.
ATCGCTGAGACCAACGCTTGCCTGCCGCAAAAGCACGCTGCGCTGGGTGAACTCGAGGGGTTGGTCATTCAATACGCAGCGCAAATGACGATCCAGGTACAAGTTGACGATTCGTTGTTCGACGGGTTAAAAACCAAGTTCTCGACCACCGAAATTGTTGAATTGACCACTGCAATTGCCACGTACAACATGGTGGCCAGAATTCTGGTGGCACTCAAAATTACCCCCGAGCACTGAGGAGCGCTTATGTCACGCCGCTTTGTCGATTTATCGATCTATCTGGAGAATGATGTGGTGTCCGATCCGCCTGCATTCGCTCCAAAGATCGAATACTTTACACACGAAGACAGTTTCTCTCAGATCGAACCTTTCTTCCCCGGCTTGAAGAAAGAGGACCTGCCCGACGGCGAAGGCTGGGCTGTAGAAATGGTGCAACTGTGCACCCATAACGGAACGCACCTCGATGCGCCCTATCACTTCCACTCAACGATGGACAAGGCGCTGGGTTCAAAAAAGCCTGCGATCGCAATCGATGAAGT
>JAURGS010000446.1 GCA_030833685.1 Rhodoferax sp.
TAAATAAATGTCTTATATAAGATATTGAATATTTTAAATGTCTTATATAAGACTTAGAATTTCCTCGGTGCCTAAGATTTTTAAAGTGTTCTTTGGCCTCTACATCAACCACCTCAAAGGAAATCGTCATGCCACAAAATATCGTTGAACAACTGAGCCGTGAACAACAAATTGCCGCATTGGAAAAAGATTGGGCCACAAACCCCCGTTGGAAGGGCATCAAGCGCGGCTACACCGCAGCAGATGTCGTTCGTTTGCGCGGCTCTTTTCCCATCGAGCACACCTTGGCTCGTCGCGGTGCAGAGAAGCTCTGGGACATGCTCCACACCGAACCCTATGTCAATTGTTTAGGCGCTCTGACCGGTGGTCAAGCCATGCAACAAGTCAAGGCTGGAATCAAGGCCATCTACTTGTCTGGCTGGCAAGTGGCTGCTGACAACAACTCCAACGCTTCCATGTACCCCGATCAATCGCTGTATCCCGTGGATTCTGTGCCCAAGGTGATTGAGCGCATCAACAACAGCTTCCGTCGTGCTGAT
>JAURGS010000447.1 GCA_030833685.1 Rhodoferax sp.
ATGTATTTTTCAAAGGAACAAGAATCGGCATTGCCATGCAGGCTGCCTCGCAAAATCAGCTGGCAGCTTATTACATGGGCATACCTGTTCGTCGGATCAACAGCCTCATCTGGTCGATCGCCGCAGCCGTCGCCGGACTTGCTGCCGTGCTGCTTGCACCGATTACCTTTGTGCACAACAACATGGGGTTTATCGGCATTAAGGCATTCCCGGCTGCTGTCGTTGGAGGTTTTGGATCGATCCCTGGTGCAATTGTGGGAGGACTTGTGATTGGCTGGGTCGAAGCCTTCGCGGGCTTTTATCTGCCCGAGGGCTTTAAGGACATTGCAGCGTATATCGTCGTTCTCTTAGTGTTGATGGTGAAGCCGTCTGGGATTTTTGGCCAGATGAGGCGCAAGAAGGTTTGAGGCTTCAACATGCTTTGTCGAGGACTGGCGAGGGCTAAAGCTTGGTATAGGAATAATGCGATTTATTTTTAAAACCCGCTACGAGCAGGATTTACTTTTTTTCAAAGATAAGCACACGGCCTTTTGGTATGG
>JAURGS010000448.1 GCA_030833685.1 Rhodoferax sp.
CAGCCAGGGGAAATCTTTGGGGTGATTGGCCCCAATGGTTCGGGTAAAACGACGCTGTTTAACAGCATGCTTGGCCAGATTAGCCCCGACGCAGGTCGCATTGAACTCAAAGGCCAGGATGTCAGCAGCCTGGGGCCGCTGGAGCTCAACCGCCGCGGTGTGGGCCGCACGTTCCAGACCCTGCAGGTTTTTTCGAAGATGACGGTGCGAGACAACCTGATCGTGGCAGCGCAAGAACACCAGGGCAGTTTGTGGAGCCGCATGTTTGCGCCAACAGAGTCGGGTCTGGGTGGGCAGGCGGATGCCTTGATGGCACAGTTTCATATCAGCCATGTTGCGCAGAAAAAGGCGGGTGAACTCAGCTACGGTCAGCAAAAATTGGTCGACATTGCGATGGCATTCATGAGCGCCCCCGACCTAATCTTGCTCGATGAGCCCTGTGCTGGCGTCAACCCGCACTTGGTTGAGCAAATCTCCAGGTTGCTCAAAGAGCTGAACCAGTCTCGCGGCGGAAGTTTTGTCGTGATCGAGCACAACAT
>JAURGS010000449.1 GCA_030833685.1 Rhodoferax sp.
TGATGTCCAGCAATACCCCGTTCTTTTGTCCAATGGCAATTTAATGGAGCAAGGCCAATTGGAAGAAGGTCGTCACTTCGCCAAATGGACAGACCCCCACAAAAAACCCTGTTACCTGTTTGCCTTGGTCGCCGGCAAATTGGTCGCCAGAGAGCAACGCATTGTTTCTCGCTCAGGCAAAGAACACTTGCTGCAAGTTTTTGTTCGACCCGGAGATTTGGACAAAACCGAACACGCCATGAACTCCCTCATGGCCAGTGTGGTGTGGGATGAAGCCCGCTTCGGTCTGCCACTTGACCTCGAACGCTTCATGATTGTGGCCACCAGCGACTTCAACATGGGCGCCATGGAAAATAAAGGCCTCAATATTTTCAACACCAAATACGTGCTGGCCAACCCTGCCACAGCAACCGACGCTGACTATGCCAACATTGAGAGTGTCGTTGGCCATGAGTATTTTCACAATTGGACAGGCAACCGAATCACCTGCCAAGATTGGTTCCAACTTTCCCTCAAAGAGGGTTTGACCGTTTTCCG
>JAURGS010000044.1 GCA_030833685.1 Rhodoferax sp.
CGATCACGTCCGAGGGCTGGATACGAAACTTCAGGCCCTTGGCATCAGCCGGCATCAACAACGGCTTGTTGGCCGACAGCTCTTTCATGCCGTTGTGCAGGTAGCCCAGGCCCACAATGCCCTTGCTGGTCATCGAGTTCAGCAAAGCCTGTCCCTCCGGTGTGCTCTGGAAGCGGTCCACGGCCTCGATGTTGTCAAACAGGAAGGGCAGGTCAAAGACTTGCAGCTTCTTGGTGTATTTGCTGAACTTGGACAGCGAAGGCGCAAGGATTTGGACGTCGCCGAGCAGCAGAGCTTCCATCTCTTTTCCGTCTGTGAAAAGCTGGCTGTTCGGGAAGACTTGGACTTCGACCTTGCCGGGCAGGTATTTCTCAGCCAATTCCTTGAATTTCAGGGCTGACTGGCCTTTGGGCGTTTTGTCAGCCACCACGTGGCTGTACTTGACCACGATGGGGGCGGCTTGGGCGCTCAGGCCCAGCGCCAGCAGTGCGCTGGCGGCGATGAGTTTTAGATTCAATTTCATGGGTTCTCCAGATATAGCTGAGGTTCGGGGATTGCCGGAAACGGCATGGCCGAATATGGTAACTTGGTCAGGTCCGCACAAGACCCCTATCTCCATACAGAAAACCTAGGGATTACCCTATAAAGCTTGCGAAATTGAGTGCCCAAAAAAAGTCACCTCTGGCAAACTCTGTGCAACGCACTCAATGAAGAGTTGCGCTCGCTTATGTGTTCGAGGACCATCCACGGATGAGGCCCGGTTTTTTGGTTTGACCGAAAGCAAGTGACAACGATGTCTACACCCATTCGACGCATCGCGATTTGCACCGGTGGTGGCGACGCGCCTGGGCTCAATGCTGTGATACGCGCCGCAGTCATGGCCGCGCAGCGACGCGGCTGGGCGTGTCTGGGCATCCGAGACGGCTTCAATGGCATCTTATTTCCGGAGCGCTATCCCGACGGTGGCGTGCAGGTTCTGCGGGCACAGGAGGTGCACGCCATCAGTCATCTGGGCGGCACCATTCTGGGCAGTACCAATAAGGGCAACCCCTTGCATTTTCCGGTCACTCTGCCCGACGGTGTGCAAAGCGAGGTCGACCGCAGCGATGACATCCTGGCCTACTTTGCCCAACATGAAATTGACGCGCTGATTTCTGTGGGTGGCGACGGCTCGCTCACCATCGCGCACGCCTTGCAGCAAAAAGGCTTGCGCGTGGTGGGCGTTCCCAAGACCATTGACAACGACCTGGACAAGACGCTGACCACCTTTGGCTTTGACTCGGCGGTGGCTTTTGCCACCGAATGCATCGACCGGCTTCACAGCACGGCACAAAGTCATCAACGTATTCTGGTGGTGGAGGTGATGGGCCGCTACGCGGGCTGGATCGCCCTGCACGCGGGTATCGCCGGCAATGCACATGCCATTTTGTTGCCCGAGATTGACTACGACTTGGGCTCAGTGGTGGCCAAAATTCGCGAGCGTGAGGCCGCTGGTCGCCTGCACGCGATTGTGGTGGTGGCCGAGGGCGCCAAGCCCGTGGGCGGGCAGCTGGCGCGCCTAGCCCCCGCCCAGGATGGTCATGCCGAGCGGCTCGGTGGCGTTGGCGAGAGTGTGGCGCAGGCGCTGGCGCAGCGCACCGGCAAAGACGCGCGCTGCGTGGTGTTGGGGCATTTGTTGCGCGGTGGCAGCCCCACCGCGTTTGATCGGCTGGCGGCTTTGCGATTTGGCGCTGCCGCGGTTCGGGCATTGGCCCAGGGGCGCCACGGCATCATGGTGTCCCTGGGCCTGCACGGCGTAGACCATGTGCCTTTGCACGAAGTGGCCGGGCGCATACGCACGGTAGCGCTCGATGGCGACACGCTGAAGACCGGGCGTGACCTTGGGATCAGCTTTGGGGACTGATGCACGCTTGCGAAAAAGATGTCAGGCCAGTGCGCTGCGAGCCGGGTCCTGTCCTGATTTGGCTCGCGGCTTAGCCCAGGGCGTCGTTGACTTTTTCGTGAAACTCGGTCACGTTGAGCGCTGACTGGATTTCACGCGGTACGGCATCGCGAACCGAAAACACACCCAGGATTTGCTTTTCCTTGGCCATCACCACAGGCAGATGGCGAAAGCCCTTCTCAATCATGATCACCAAGGCATCAACCACTTTGGTCTCAGGCTCCACGCAAACGGGTGCGCGGGTCATGATCGACTCCACCGGCGTGGTGTTGGCATCAAGCCCCTTGGCCAGCACGCGGTTCATGAGATCACGTTCGGTGAGGATGCCCACCAGGACCGTGCCGGACTCAACTACCAAAATACTGCCACAGTTGGCTGCTGCCATCTGACAGGCGGCTTCGTGCACGGTGGCGTGCGGCGCTACGCTGAGCACGTGGCGATGGGTCATTGATTTGAATACGGTACGGTCAGGCATGGCACTCTCCCAGTCGTTGGCTCACCCGGGGCTAACGAAGTGAATCATTGATCTTGGCCAGCGTCGCCGCGCCGGGGCTGAGTTGCTCCATGCCCAGCGCGTTCAGTGCGGTGGTACTGGTGTTCAGTGCCGTGTGCAGGTCATTGGCCAAGGGGTCTAAGAAAAGAAGTCCGGTGACCACCTCGCCACGCGCTGCATGTGCTTGCATGTAACTCATGGCGGCATAACGGTCACTGGGGTTGTAGTCGGCGTGCAGCTTGCGCAGGCGCAGCATCGAGCCGTCGTGTTGCTGCACGTCAAAGGCCTCACCCGGTGCATAGTCGGTCGTAATCTCGCTGCCCGGGCTCATGAAGTCGATGCGGCTGACGGCTTCGTTGTGTTGGCGGATGTAGTCGTAACTTTTGGTGCTGCCACCGTGGTTGTTAAAGGTCACACAGGGGCTGATCACATCAATAAAAGCGGCTCCGCCATGCGCCATGGCGCCCTTGATCAGGGGCACCAGCTGCTCCTTGTCGCCAGAAAAGCTGCGTGCCACAAAGGTTGCGCCAAGTTGCAAGGCGATGCCCACCAGGTCGATCGGGCTGTCGCTGTTGATGACGCCTTTTTTGCTCTTGGAGCCCCGGTCTGCCGTGGCAGAGAACTGCCCTTTTGTGAGGCCGTAAACGCCGTTGTTTTCCACGATATAGGTCATGTTCACACCGCGGCGCATGGCGTTGGCAAATTGCCCCAGGCCGATGGAGGCAGAATCGCCGTCGCCCGATACCCCCAGGTAGAGCAAGTCACGATTGGCCAGGCTGGCACCGGTGAGCACCGAGGGCATGCGCCCGTGCACCGTGTTAAAGCCGTGCGAGGCACCCAAAAAGTAATCTGGCGTCTTGGAGCTGCAGCCAATGCCCGAGAGCTTGGCTACTCGGTGCGGCTCAATGTCGAGCTCCCAGCAGGCCTGGATGATGGCTGCGGAAATAGAGTCATGCCCGCAGCCAGCGCACAAGGTGGAGACCCGCCCTTCATAGTCGCGCCGTGTGTAGCCGACCTTGTTGGCGGTCAAGGTTGGGTGGTGTAGCCGGGGCTTAGCGATGTAGGTCATGCGGTCTCTTTCTTGCTGGCCAGAACCTTGGTGATGGCCGATACGATGAATCGGGCCGTGATCGGGGTGCCGTCGTAGTGCAAAACACGTTGCAGTTGCGCTGGGTTAATGTCCAGTTCGTTGACCAGCAATGCGTGCATTTGCCCGTCGCGGTTTTGTTCCACAACAAAGACCTTCTGGTGCGCGGCAATAAAGTCCGACACGCTTTGCGCAAAGGGAAACGCGCGCAGGCGCAAGCTGTTGATGTGCACGTCCTGCGCACTGAGCACGTCCAGCGCCTCAGTCATGGCCGGCGAGGTTGAACCGAAAAAAATCACGCCCAGTGCAGTGGGCTTGGCCGCTTGCGTGATGATGGGCTGGGGCACCAGCTCAGCAGCGGTCTTGAACTTGCGCAGCAAGCGCTCCATGTTGTAGATGTAATCGGGTCCGCGCTCGGAGTACTGGGCGTAGGCGTTGCGGGTGGTGCCCCGGGTGAAGAACGCGCCCTTGCTGGGGTGGGTGCCAGGCAGCGTGCGCCAGGGAATGCCGTCGCCGTCGACGTCCTTGTAGCGTCCGAAATCCGCGCCATCGTCAAGCTGTTTGGCGCTCATCACTTTGCCGCGGTCAAGCGTTCGCGCCTCATCCCACACGAAGGGCTTGCACAAGCGCTGGTTCATGCCGATATCCAGGTCTGTCATGACAAACACCGGGGTTTGCAGGCGATCGGCCAGGTCCAGTGCGCAGGCAGCATGCTCAAAACACTCGTGCGGATCTTGCGGCAGCAGCATCACGTGTTTGGTGTCGCCGTGCGAGGCATACGCACAGGCCAGCAGGTCGGACTGCTGGGTGCGCGTGGGCATGCCGGTGCTGGGCCCGCCCCGCTGTACATCGATGATGGTTACCGGAATCTCCGCGAAATAGGCCAAGCCGATGAATTCGGTCATCAGGGAAATGCCTGGCCCAGATGTGGCGGTGAAGGCGCGCGCGCCGTTCCAGCCGGCGCCCACCACCACCCCAATGGAGGCCAGCTCGTCCTCGGCCTGAATGATGGCAAAGTTGTGCCGCCCGGTCTTGGCGTCCACGCGGTATTGGTCGCAGTATTTTTGAAACGCCTCCGGCACCGACGATGAAGGCGTGATCGGGTACCAGGCGGCCACCGTGGCACCACCGTACAGGCAGCCCAGCGCCGCGGCGCTGTTGCCGTCGGTGAAGATCTGGTCGCCAACTTGGTTACTGCGGCGCACCCGCAGTCCGATGGGTGCCTCCATGTGCGCTGTGACATGGTCGCGCCCGAGTTGCAGCGCGGTTAGGTTTGCGCTGAGTAAGCGCTCTTTGCCTTTGTACTGCTCAGCAAAGAGGGTCTCGAACACGCTCACGTCCAGGTCCAGCAGCACCGAGAGCGCGCCGACGTAAACAATGTTCTTGAACAACTGCCGCTGGCGGGCATCGCTAAAAACCCTGTTGGTGATTTCTGTCAGGGGCACGCCCAGCGTGGTCACATCGCTGCGAAAGCGACTTGGGGGCATCGGGCGGGTGCTGTCGTAAAACAGGTAGCCACCGGGCTCGATCTCCGCGATGTCCGCTTCCCACGTCTGTGGGTTCATGGCCACCATCATGTCCACGCCGCCGCGCCGGCCGTGGTAGCCCTTCTCGGAAATACGGGCTTCGTACCAGGTGGGCAAGCCCTGGATATTGCTTGGAAAAATGTTGCGCGGGCTCACCGGCACGCCCATGCGCAGCACGGCCTTGGCAAACAGCTCGTTGGCCGACGCCGAGCCAGAGCCGTTGACGTTGGCAAACTTGATAACGAAGTCGTTGACCGCTTCAATCGGCTTCATGCCAGCTCCTGCGCCGCGGGGCTTTTGGTTGCGCCGCCAGAGTCTCTGCACGCCGTGCCCGCCAAAGTGGTGTTGAGCAGAAACTTTTGCATGTCCCAGGCACCGGTGGGACAGCGCTCGGCGCAAAGGCCACAGTGCAGGCAAACGTCCTCGTCTTTAACCATGACCCGCTTGCTTTTGAGCTCGCCTGAGACGTACAGGCTTTGCTCGGGGTGCAAGGTGGGTGCCTTGAGTCGCTGGCGCAGCGCATCTTCCTCGCCGTTGTCGGTGAAGGTGATGCAATCCATCGGGCAAATATCCACACAGGCGTCGCACTCGATGCAGTTACCCTGCTCAAACACCGTCTGGACATCGCAGTTCAGGCAACGGCTGGCCTCTTTAAAGGCGGTGGCCGCATCGAAGCCAAGCTCGACCTCCACGCGGATGTTGGCCAGCGCTTTTTCCGCCTCGGCCCAGGGCACCTTGAAGCGGACATCGTTGGAGATGTCGTTGTCGTAACTCCATTCATGGATGCCCATTTTTTGAGACAGCAGCTCGGTGGTGGGCGCAGGCCGCAAGGCGGGATCCTGGCCATGCACGAAGCGGTCAATCGATACCGCGGCCTCGTGTCCGTGTGCCACTGCCGTGATGATGTTCTTCGGCCCCAGTGCCGCATCGCCACCAAAAAAAACATGGGGTAATGTGGACTGAAAGCTTTGCGCATGCAGCTTGGGCAAGCCCCATTTGTCAAACTTGATGCCGCAATTGCGCTCGATCCAGGGGAAAGCGTTTTCCTGGCCGATAGCGACCAGCACGGTGTCGCAGGGCAAGAACACATCAGGCTCACCTGTTGCCACCAGGCTTCGCTTGCCACTGGCATCGTAGACCGCCTGCACCAGTTCAAACCACATGCCGGTGATTTGCCCGTTCTGGTGCTCTACCGATTTGGGCACGTGGTAGTTGAGGATCGGGATGCCCTCATGCAGGGCGTCCTCTTTTTCCCAGGGCGAGGCTTTCATCTCTTCAAAGCCACTGCGCACCACGACTTTGACATCTTCGCCGCCCAGACGTTTGGCCGAGCGACAGCAGTCCATCGCCGTGTTGCCCCCGCCCAGAACAAGCACCCGTTTGCCCACGCTGCTGATATGGCCAAAGGAGACCGAGGCCAGCCAGTCGATGCCGATGTGAATATGGGCTTTGGCCTCTTTGCGCCCAGGTACAGCCAGGTCGCGCCCGCGTGGAGCACCGCAGCCCACAAAGACCGCGTCGTAGCCTTCTTCCAGCAGCGCACGCATGGAGTCCACGCGATGGTTGTGCACGAATTCCACGCCCAGGCCCAGCACGTAGCCGGTTTCCTCGTCAATGACCTCTTGGGGCAGACGAAAGCGCGGGATTTGTGTGCGCATGAAGCCGCCAGCCTTCGCCTCGCCATCAAACACCGTGACCTGATAGCCTTGCAATGCGAGGTCTCGCGCCACGGTTAGCGAGGCTGGCCCGGCGCCCACGCAGGCGATGCGGTGTTTGTTGCGCGGTGGCACAGGGGGTAGCAGGGCCGCAAAGTCCTGCTTGTGATCAGACGCCACACGTTTGAGCCGGCAAATAGCGACTGGCTCAGGCTTGGCGCCATTGTTTTCCTCGACCCGGCCGCGCCGGCACGCCGGCTCGCACGGCCTGTCGCAGGTTCGCCCCAGAATGCCTGGAAACACGTTGGACACCCAGTTGACCATGTACGCATCGTTGTAGCGACCTTGTCCGATGAGTCGGATGTAGTGCGGCACGGGCGTATGGGCCGGGCAGGCCCATTGGCAGTCAACCACCTTGTGGAAGTAATTTGGATTGGCAATGTCGCTGGCTTGCAATGGGCTCTCCTTGCGCATTGTTGATGGACAGGGCCTGCCGGCCAGCCATCATCCTACGCTGGAAATCGCCCCTTGGGATAAGACCCGCCTGAATAGGCTGCTGCGCCAGCCCAAAGGTGTGCCGCCCGCGCGAGGCGTAAACCCGATAACTTGACATGAGTCAATGCACAAAAACAGGGGTTCTGCACAATCAAACCATGGCTACAGGAGGCGCAGCATGAATACACCAACACCATCGACGATGCGGGCGCTAGATGACTGCCATCAACAAATGCTGGCGCACCTGGTCAAACTGCACGAACTGCTTGGGTATTTGCGCAGCGGCGCCGACGACGCCCTGGTTCGCCCCTTGGCTGGCGAGATTGAGGTGTTTTTTTCGGGCACCTCGCGCCAACATCATCTGCAGGAGGAAGCGCAGGTCTTTCCCCCCTTGCTTAAAAGTGACGACGCTGAGCTGGTCCAGGCGGTGCAAACCCTGCGCCAGGACCACAACTGGCTGGAGCTGAACTGGACCGAGTTAGCACCCATGCTGCGCGCGGTAGAGCAAGGCGAGGATTGGGTGGACCTGGAGCACCTGAAACATGCGATCGAAGTCTTCACCCAACTCAGCGAGGACCACATCCAGCGGGAAGAGACCTTGATTTACCCGCAGGTACGACAACACTAGTTATTGTCAAGCGGCGCCTGCCAATCCGGCAGGCCTGGCCCTTGTGGCCTACCAGCCCCAGACCAGGGGCTTGTAGATCCAGCCCTGGGTGCCGCTTTGCCGTTGTACGCGCACCCACGATTTTTTTCGCTCCAGTGTGCGCAAAACCTCACCGTATTGCACCTTGCCCCGAACCTGGCTGCGGGTGCTTGGCGCGCTCCTGACGTTGGCCACGGTTGCGCGCACGATCACATGGGCTTTTTTACTCACCAGCGGCCGATAGACCCAGCCCAGGTCCCCTTCGAAATCTTTCACCTTCAGCCATTGCCCCTTGCGATCCAGCACCTGCAGGGGAAACCCTTGGGCTAAAGCCCACAGGATCGGTTTGTCCGTGCCGGCACCACTGCGCATGTTGAGGATCGGGCGGTCAACGCTGACCATGGTTTGTGCGCCCGCGCTGCCAATGAGCAGCAGTGCTAACAGCACAATCTGTAGGGCTTGTCGGCAAATGCTTGCGGGCATGGCTTGTGGATCTCCTCTTGGTTGGGGCGTGTGCCAGAAGGGGTGGGCGCGCCGGTCAACGCCGGGCGGCGCTGGCCTTGGCGCTGTCAGGCCAGGACAGGCGCGCGCCAGCGAGCGGGGCCGCGCAGGCCGTTTAGGCCGAGTCGCCAATGCCCTGGCAGACCAGCACGGGAACGCCAGCGTGCGTGATAAGGCCTGGAATGATGTTGCCTGTGATCAGGCGCATCACCGCATTGCGCCGCTCAGAGGCCACCACAATCAGGTCGCAGTGTCGAATGCGCGCGGCATCGGCCACGCAGTGTGCATCGTCAACGCCCGAGCCCATGGCTCTGTGGCTGACAATACCCGCGGCCTCTGCAACCGCACTGGCGGCGTGCAAAACCTTGCCCGCGCTGTCATTGGCTTCACGCTGGAACTCCTCGGGTGATTGCACGGTGACCGGCAGCGCGTCAACCATAGGCAGCACGTAGCGAGGCAGCACGTAGAAAAACAGGACCTCTGCTTGGTGCGCCCGAGCCATATCGACACCTTGCTTGACCGCCACATCGGTATTGGGCGTGTCATCCACGATGACCATGATTCGTTTGTACATGTTTGCTCCTGTCTTGATTTTCTTTGGCTAACCTTAACACACCGCTAGCAAGTTGTCAGGCCGCAGCTCGCGCATGGTCTTGCAAGAAAGCTTCCACCTCAGAGGGGGGAAGCGTTGGCCCGATCGCGTAGCCTTGCAGCCTGTCGCAACCGAACTTGGTCAGGGTCGCTTTCATGGCCTCGGTTTCCACGAATTCTGCGACTACCTGCAAGTTCATCACTTGCAGCAGCTCAATGAGTTTTCGGATCATCGGTTGCGTGCTGGGTGTTCTTTCCATTTCCTTGATGAGTGCCCCGTCAAGTTTGACGCCGTTGATCGGGCACTCGCGCAGAAAGGTCAAGGACGATTGACCGGACCCGAAGTCATCCAGAAAGACCGAAGCGCCAATGTCATGACATTCTTGGATGCTTTGGCGCACCGCGCTGAAAGCCTGGAGATCCTGCACCTCTGAAATATCCAGTATCAAGGCCTCTCCCGGGAATGCAGGCCCGTCGTTCAGAATCTTGCGCAGGCCAGCGCCAAAACCTGGGCGTGAAAAATGGTAGGCGCCAATGTTGATGTTGCCAGCCACCTTAAACCCTTTGGCCCGCCACTGCGAAAACTGTTTGATTGCGTTTTGCAATACCCACTGCCCGACCTCCACACTCAAGGAGTGCTTCTCTAATCCGAGCAGGAAAACCCTGGGGCTGAGCAGGCCAAGTTCCGGGTGTCGCCAGCGCAACAAGGCTTCAAGCGCCACGATTTCACCGGTCTGGGCGTCGGCCATAGGGCAGTACATCAGTTCAAACTGGTCCTCGAGCAGGGCCTGGGCAATCTCTTCATTGCCAATCGGGTTGCCCAGCAGCTCTAAGGGCGCCTGTCCAAAGAACGCGTACTGATTTTTGCCCGCTTTTTTGGCTGCATACATCGCCTCGTCGGCTTGCTTAATCAGCAGCGCCTGATCGACCTTGACGTGAGGCTCGCGGTTAAAGGTCGAGGTGATCATGCGCACCCCAATGCTTGCCGAGACCTGCAGGTTGGTGTCGCCATACATGACGGGCTTGGCCAGCACTTGCAGCAGGCGCTCGAGCATCGGAAGCACCGCCGTTTCGCCCTCGAGATTGTTGATGATGACCACGAACTCGTCGCCACCAAAGCGCGCCACCGTGTCGCCTTCGCGCAGGCAGTCCTGGATGCGTTGACTCAGGCGCACCAGCAGCTGATCCCCTGCGGCATGGCCGTGCTGGTCGTTGATCAGCTTAAAACCGTCGAGGTCGATGAACAGCAGCGCCAGGGGAAGCCGATTTCGACGCGCCAGGCTCACCGCCACTTCCAGCCTGTCGTCGAGTGTGGCCCGGTTGGGCAACTTGGTCAGCGGATCGCTGGTTGCTGAGACTTGGAGCTCAAGATTTTTGTTTTCAATGAGTTTGCGCAGTCGCTGCCCATCGATGATGTTGCGCAGGCGCAGTTTGACAACCTCGATGCGAAACGGCTTGTTGATGAAATCGGCCGCGCCGAGCAGCAAGCCCTTGGCTTCGTTGGCGGGGTCTGCCAGAGCAGTCGAAAACACGACAGGGATGTCCCGCAGTTCTTTGTTGGACTTCAGTTGCCGGCAAACCTCATGCCCGTCCATGCCTGGCATAGAAATATCGAGCATGATGACGTCGGGCTTGGTCGAGGCAGCCAGCTTCAGGCCTTGTTCGCCGGAGGTGGCCATGATGATGTCGTACTCGTCAGACAAGGAGGCCAACAAAACCTTCAGGTTGGCAGGCACGTCGTCGATGATCAGCACTTTTGGTGTGGCCAGCAACTCGGAGGAGTCAAAGGAATTCATTGAGCCAGGGCGCCAGAGGGCGTCTTGTTTAATGCGGCCATGATCTCACGCAGGTAGTCCAAAACCTTTTCAAAATCGTAATGGTTAAGGCTTTCCCGGGCCAACTGAAGATGTCTTTGCGCGCCTGCGTTGACCAACAAGTCGTGAAAGTGCTCGAAGGTTTCCACTGCGTAATACTGTTGCGCTTGCAGCTGAGATTCAAGCCGCCGCCACACCCGACGAAGCTCCAACAGGTCGACCTTGTCGGCTGAAATTTGCACCAGTTTCCCCGACGGAGCACGGCTAAGAAATTCTGAGAGCTGGGCTACGCTGACCGGCTTGACCAGCACCTCGTCCATGCCGGCTTTCATACAGGCTTCGATATCCGAGGCAAACGCCGAGGCGGTGACCGCAGCCATCAGGCGAGGTGTCCCTTTCGTACGCGCTTCTTGTTGACGAATCATTTCCGCCACAGCCAGACCACCGATAACGGGCATGTCCAGGTCGATTAACAGCACAGTGGCGCTTTCGCCAGCGGCAATGGCATCTAAGCCAGCTTGTCCGTCCTCAAACATCACCGCCTCGGCGCCCAGACTCTCGAGCATCTTTGCCAGCAGTTGACGCATGACCTGGTTATCCTCCAACACCATGACACGCAGGCCTTGAGCCACTGATGCCAAATCGGGCGAGGTTTTGCGCCTTGCCGCCGGGCTTTCATCGACCTCGGTGTCCACCGAAGCCGTTAGGGTGAAAGAGAACCGGGCCCCAGATCCTGGGGTGCTCGATACCGCCGCCTCGCCACCCATGCGTGTGGCCATAGCCTTGACGATGGACAGCCCCAAGCCGGTGGAGCCATTGTTGCTGCTGGTCTTGTGGTCAAGCTGCGAAAACGGCAAAAAAAGCTTCTCTTGTTGAGCTGCAGAAACGCCGGGCCCTGTATCGATAACGGCAAACTCCAGCTCGGCAATGTCATTTTCGCGACGCAACTCTTTGCCCTCAATGCGAACGCCGCCCTCTGTGGTGAACTTGACCGCATTGCCCACCAGGTTGGACAACATTTGCGTCAGCCGCTGCGCGTCGAGCCGATAACGGGCCGACGGACCGATCCAATCATGGCTTAGTGAGAGTTTTTTGATTTCGGCGTTGGACGCAAACAGCTGCGCCACTGAGCGGCAGATGTCGCGTGGATCGACGGGGGACAAATCCAGATCGACTTTGCCCGACTCGATTTTGGCCAGGTCCAACACCTGATTGAGCAGTTGTAGCAACACTTGGCCGGAATCCAGAATGGTCTGCGCGTAGTCCACCCGCTTTTCCTGACTTATTTCTGGTCCAGCCAGGATTTGTGCCATCCCCAAAATGCCATTCAATGGGGTTCGGATCTCATGGCTCATCGAGGCCAGAAAGGCAGATTTGGCGTCGCTGGATTGTTTGGCCAGGCGAATGGCTTTGTACTGCTCGGTTGCGTCGCGGGCATAGACCAGCGTGAGCCCGCTATCGCTGCCCTGCTGTGCGAGTTCAACCCAGTTGTCATCGTCCAGCGCCAGTATTTCACTGCTGCGATCCTGTCGATAACACGCCAATCGCTCGGCAAGCCAGTCTTCTGCGCTTTGAGCACCTAATTTGAACTGGCCAACCCCAAGGCCAAAACGCAAGAACTCTGTAAAGCTTGTCTTCTCGTGTAAAACCGGCGCTGAGGCACGAAACAGCTTGCGAAAAGCAGGGTTGGTGAATACGAGTTCGTCGCGCTCATCGAAGACGGCAAAAGCGATCATGTCGCTGCCCACGGCGCGCACGGCCATTTTGGCAAGTTCATGTTCCTGCTGGCTGGTGCTGACCTCGCCGCTTCGGTCCTGGGCAATCACCCAATAGGCGCGGCTTGCGTCATCGAGCCCTACGGTTGATGCAAACAGCCGAACCTCCACTGTTTTGCCGTCAGCGCGCTTGAACTCGGCCAGTTTTGCGTTGAGTGTTTGTTCAATTTCAAGCCTGTGCCAAACAGAAAGCTCTTCGGCTGGGCCGCTATTCAAGCAAATCGACCGAAAGTCCAGCCCAATGCACGCATTCCCGACGTAGCCCAGCATTTGCGCGGCAGCGGTGTTGGCCTGGATAACGTGGCCGGTCTGATCTAGCTTGAGGACGGGCAAAGGCGTGGTGTTGGCAAGTTCCCTGGCTACCCGCTCTTTCTGGACCAGGTCTTGTTGGGCCAAAACGGCGTCGCTGACGTTCTTGCCAGCAATCTTGAGCACGGATTGGGACAGGCTGCCCTCTAATTTCAACAACTCCAGGGTGTAGCGGATCACTGTTTTTTTCTCTGTGCCCGCGCCAGGTCGCTCGATGTCCACCTGTTGTCTTTCGCCTTCAAGGGCCTGGGGCACTAGTTGAACGACCTCTGGTGCTAACACACGGTCAATTTGTGTGTTGATCAAGGAGCGGCCACTTCTTTGGGGTGTGCGCAAAAACGCGCGATTGCCCAGCAAGCAACGCAAGTCCGTGGACCAAAGACTCAGCTCAGAATCGTCCGCCTCGAAGCTGGCAACTGCCGCCGCAGCCTTTTGATTGGTCCACGGTTTTTTTTGCAGGTTTTCAACCAGGCACATCCATGCAAGCTCACCCGCTAGGCGAACACGCACCACAGACAAACCAATTTCCCGCACCGACCCATTGGGTAAGCGTGCGAGTGTTTCCAAACTGCCCTCTTGGCTGGTG
>JAURGS010000450.1 GCA_030833685.1 Rhodoferax sp.
CACAGAAGAAAGGACCTTGCCTATGCGTATGTACCGAGACAGCGAATCGATCCGCCGAGTCTCATCAGAAGAACCCGACAAGCAGTTGAGAGACCTGATAGCTAGGAGGATTCTTGATCTAGCTGACTACCCAGACTACGAGCTAGATAACCTTCTCAACATCATAACCATCGAGCCCAGTGACGCAATAGCTGATCTGGGTTTTTTATTGGGCGATCTGTCCGTCTTCAAATGGTTTGAGACAGATGGGTTAATTTCTCAAAGGAGAGATTGGCTCATTGGTTTCAAAGTTTAAACGGTTTCAATTTGATGTTGTAGTCGCCTGCTTTGGATTGTTTGCTCTTTGATTGCTCTCCTCTCTTCAAGTATCGACTCACCCCTGCCAAAGTACACATCTGCTGGGGTCAGGTTGCTCAGGCTTTCGTGATAGCGCTGGTGGTTGTAGTACTCCACAAACGCATTCACCGAGTGCTCTAGCTCTCCTGGCAAGTGGTAGTGCTCTAGCAAGACGCAGTTCTTCAGGGTCTGATGCCATC
>JAURGS010000451.1 GCA_030833685.1 Rhodoferax sp.
GATCGAAGAAGGCAAAACTGCCGAAGCGACACTGAAGAAAACCGAAAAACAAATTACCCCGACGCGACGACGCGAACTAAACAAAGTTGTGCGCGCCGGTGCACGTGCCGAGCGACAATTTGTTCAGTCGAACTTGCGACTTGTCGTCTCAATTGCCAAGAAATACCAGGCTTCAGGGTTGCCACTTCTCGACTTGATTCAAGAAGGCAATCTCGGCCTGATGCACGCGGTCGAAAAGTTCGATTGGCGCAAAGGCTTTAAGTTTTCGACCTATGCCACCTGGTGGATTCGCCAGGCGATCACCCGTGGCATCGCTAATACGGGTCGCACGATTCGACTTCCGGTTCATGCTGGCGACACACTCGCTCGCTTGCAAAAAGCCCGCTCACGTCTCGAACTGAAGTTTGGTCGCCACGCGACTTTGGCCGAATTGGCTGAAGAAGTCGAGATGCCAGCCGACAAAGTAACCGAAGCACTGCGTTTTGCTGCTGAACCATTGTCTCTCTCAGAACCGTTGCGTGAAGACGGCGAT
>JAURGS010000452.1 GCA_030833685.1 Rhodoferax sp.
ATATGTGCCATCGGCAATACCATCTAGTATTACTTTAATCTCATCTTCTTCCTTGTCAGGATAGATTTCACTGAGTAATGCTTCATCAATTTCAATAGCATATTGTCTATCGTGTTGATGCCATTCGTGTTTAACTATTGTTACCATTTTGTGCCTCCTTAGCGTTCTGGTAAATTTTCTTAACTATATCTACTACTGTATCTACTAGAGGACGAACCATCCATCCTCCCCAAATTATACCACTAATAAAATAAATCCAATCATTGAGTGTCATTCTTTAACTCCGAAATGTTCTTTAATCAAATCACCCTGAGTCTTACCACCTTCAGCAAGAATCCAATCAACTTGGTTAGCACATTCTCTGACAATCAACTCGGCATATTTTTCTAGCGCGGCTTCCCATATTTCTCGTCTCGCACCTAGTCCAAATATTTCAAGACCACTCTGTTTTTCAAATTCTCTGATTCTTGCTTTGTTAAGTGACTGATTGCGAACCTTCACAAACGCCTCATACTTTTCGTGTGTGCTTTCT
>JAURGS010000453.1 GCA_030833685.1 Rhodoferax sp.
GCTCTGGGTGAAACTCCACCAACTGCGAAGCAAAACTATTGCGACCAGGCTTGAGATTGACCGAACCAGGTAGGCGAAAATTACGCACCGCGTTAATTGCACCTGGGTCTGTGAACCCTGCAATCGCAATCGCTTTTACCGCTGCGGTAAACTCAGCCTTGGTTGGTTGTTCAGAAAACGCATAACCCCATTGAAACGAACCCGCCGACGTCTCCATCTTCCAAGTCGGTTCAAGCGGCGGGGTCTTGCTCTTGGTTCCGATGTCATCAAGCACCATCACCAAACAGTATTCACAATTGGCTGTTGACGCTGAGACATGACCATCCTTGAATCGATCGACGATGAACGACGCCGTGTTGCCGTACCATGCCTGATCGGGCCTTATCTTTGCGCTGCTAGGTAAATACGCAGGCCACACACACTTCAACGCACCGTCCGAATGAAATTGCATTCGACCGTTTTTCAACTGCGGTTTTTGACGTACCAATAAAGCTGTTTCGCCCGCCGGCGCGAGCGACGTTAAAAAATCAAT
>JAURGS010000454.1 GCA_030833685.1 Rhodoferax sp.
GTGATCTGCATGTACCCATCAGCGTCAATCGTCGCCACGTCGCCAGTCGGAAACCAGCCGCCCTGCAGCGGGTCACCGCCTTCGCCTTTGAAATACGCGCCGATCACCCATGGCCCACGGACCAGCAGGTTGCCAAACGTTTTGCCGTCCCAAGGCAACTCCCGACCCTCGTCGTCAACGATTTTCATGTCGACACCGAACACCGCTCGACCTTGTTTGAGGCGGATCTGCATCTGCTCAGACTCTGGCAGGCTCAGGTGCTTGTTTTTGAGCGTACAAACCGTGCCCAGGGGGCTCATTTCGGTCATGCCCCAGGCATGCAGGACCTCGCAGTCGTGTTGCTCGACGAACTCCTTCATCAGCGAGAGCGGACAGGCCGAACCGCCTACCGACACGCGCCTCAGGGGCGTGAGCTTGATGCCGGCCTGCCGAGCGTGGTTGAGCAGCAGCTGCCAGACCGTCGGCACGCCGGCAGCAAGGGTGATCTTCTCTTCCTTGATCAGCGCGGCCAGAGTCGGGCCGTCGCCCATCT
>JAURGS010000455.1 GCA_030833685.1 Rhodoferax sp.
GATTGTCTAGCGATGCGTACCACATTACCGCTCCTCATCCAGAAGGACTAGGCGTGATTCGGGTTATGGAAAATTGCTTAAAAGATGCGGGCATGCAACCACATGAAGTGGACGCGATCAACACTCATGGCACTTCGACTCCCTTAGGTGATGTAGCTGAGCTTAAAGCAATCAGCAAAGTATTTGGAGATCATGCGCCTAAGATCAACATCAATTCAACCAAGTCGATGACGGGGCATTTGTTGGGAGCCGCTGGGGCTATTGAAGCCATTGCTTCCATTTTGTCCATGAAATACGGTATCGTACCACCCACAATCAACCACGTCAATCAGGACGAAAACATCAATCCTGAACTCAACTTAACGCTAAACAAAGCACAAAAAAGAGCAGTGCGTGTGGCGATGAGCAATACATTTGGTTTTGGCGGGCATAACGCCTGTGTGTTGTTTAAAACCCTAGAAGACTAAGTTTGATGAAACTGCGTTGGCCCAGGGCAACCAAGCAAAGCGCAGCTGATAAAGAGTTGGC
>JAURGS010000456.1 GCA_030833685.1 Rhodoferax sp.
GCTCGATAGCACTGGCGTCGATCTGCATGGCCTAAACGCGGTTGTGGTGGGCGCGTCCAACATCGTCGGCAGGCCCATGGCGCTTGAGTTATTGCTGGCAGGCTGCACGACCACCGTCACCCATCGCTTTACTCATGATCTGGCCGACCACGTCAAACGTGCCGATCTGATCGTGGTCGCGACAGGTATAACCGGTCTGGTCAAAGGTGACTGGATAAAGGAAGGCGCCATCGTGATCGACGTGGGCATCAATCGCCAAGCTGACGGCAAGCTCGTCGGTGATGTGGAGTTCGATGTCGCCGTGCAACGCGCTAGCTGGATTACGCCAGTGCCAGGCGGTGTGGGTCCGATGACCCGGGCTTGTCTGCTGGAAAACACGTTGCATGCCGCTGAACATCTGCACGGTTAAGCTACGCAGCGACTGCGACTAAGGCAAACAACACGCAAAACGGCACCCTCGGGTGCCGTTTTGTTTACCCGGTACAGCCCACTACCTCTTCTGCTCCCAAGACTTGATCAGTTCGTGAT
>JAURGS010000457.1 GCA_030833685.1 Rhodoferax sp.
GTGGGTTACGCTCTCGTACCGCTTGCTCATGCGGCTCGTATGAATCCACGACGTATGGTCCAGCTTTGAACGCTATTTTGTTCCGTAAGTCGTTTGTCAGGAATACCCAAGTCATGTGTTCTTCTCCTTGAGTTTGGCTTCGATCAGGGTATAGAAGCTACCCCATCCATCGCCTATTTTTATCCAAGCGTCATACAACTCTTGTTGCTCCTCATCCGTCAGACCAATCCAAGGCTGGCGTGGTGGTGGGGCGGTTTTTATATCAAAGTCAACGCCAGACCATGCCACAGGCTGCGCCTGCTCTGCTTGCTCAATGGCTTGGCATAGGGCTGTGATGGCGTGGACACGTTTCGCTTCTGCCTGCGCCCCAAGCATCGACCCACTTTCAGGAATAAACTCCAACGCCTCCAGCGCCATCTTCATTGCTTCAATGCTCATGTGTCACTCGCTACATCTGCTTGGATTAACTGCGCCGCAACGTGCCAGTAGTTGTGCGCTCCATTTGCCGCCTCATGCTGAATCATCAG
>JAURGS010000459.1 GCA_030833685.1 Rhodoferax sp.
TTTGATGCAGCAGTGATCTCTTGGCGGTAGTGCGCGAGGTTGTTTTCATTGAGCCTACCTTCGAGGAAGGCGCGTGCATAAATGCCGGGTGATGAGTGCGGCTGAAAGTAGATCAGGTCACCGGCAAAGTCGTCACTGCGCGCGCGGAAGAAATGATTGAAGCCCACCTCGAATAAATCCGCGGCTGAGGCGTAGCTGGCGATATGGCCACCAAGCTCCCCATGTGCCTGATTGGCGCGCACCACCATGGCCAAGGCATTCCAGCGCATGATGGACGTCAAGCGTTCTTCAATTTGAATGTCTCCAGGAAACTCCGGTTGGTTATCTACTGAAATGGAATTGGCGTAGGGTGTGTTGAGATCGGGTTGCCAGCCTGTTCTGTGTTGCCGTGCGACAGCAGTCAAGCTATTTAAGATTTGATTGACGCGCTCTGGCCCCTCATTGGCTAACAGAGACAGCAATGCTTCTTGCCATTCCGCGGTTTCTTCAGGATTGGTGTCTTGCGCCCAGTGGGCAAAGTCA
>JAURGS010000045.1 GCA_030833685.1 Rhodoferax sp.
CCTGGGCAGGGAGCCCAGCCGAACCAAGTCATCAACCGTGGGTTCGCGCACGTCCTCGCTGTCGGGGTGCACTCCGGCAGTCGCCCACAAATGGGGATGGTCCAGGGCCAGCTGGTGGACGCTGTCAAACTCTTCGAGCGTGACGCTGATACACAGGGCGCGACTGACCTGCGCCTGTTCCATCGCCTGCAGAATCGACGCCAGGTCAGACTGAAGTTCGGGGAAATTGAGATGGCAGTGCGAATCCGTGAACATGCGCCATCAGATGGTCTGTGTCGCCCGCTCTGAGGCCAGGTGGGCACCCAGAATTTGCTCGATTCGGATCTTGAGCAGGTTCGCTTTTTCGTTTTTCGGGAACTGCACGCCAATGCCCTGGGTGCGGTTGGACGTGGACTTCGCAGGCGTCACCCAAGCTACTTTGCCCGCCACCGGGTAGCGTTGGGGATCATCGGGCAGCGTGACCAGCACATAGACCGATTCACCCAGACGGTAGTCCCGGGTTGTCGGAATGAACAGGCCACCGTCGGTGAAGATCGGCATATACGCCGCGTACAGGGCAGACTTCTCCTTGATCGCCAGCTGAATGACGCTCGGGCGGGCAACACCCCCCGATTCAGGCACAGCAGGATTTTCGGACGCACTCATGAACCTGAGTTTAGGGCTATTTGCGCCTGGCTGACCAGAGCCTCCTGCATCAAGCCCACGTTGAAAGGGTGCTCGCTGGTTCTCTGACTTGCTGACAGCGCCTTGGACCATGCACCCAGGGAAGACCAGCTCGCACCAGAGGGCAAATCACCGGCATCAAAAAATCGAGGGGATGCACCGGCGTGAACAAGCAAAAGGTCATGACAAATTTTTTGCAGCACATCAATGGTTTGCACCGGCGTGCAGTCCTTGAACACGGCAACATCGCCCTGCGCCACCGCTTTGGGTATGCGTGACCAGATCCTGGCCAGGTCCGAAAAGGCCATGGCCTCCTGGGGCCGCCCACCTGCCGCTTGCAGCATGATGCGGGCATCCGACTGGGGCATTCCCTGCCCAAGCAGCCAGGCCATAGCCTGAGCCGGCTCAGGCCATGTCAAAACATGGTGCTGGCAGCGACTGCGAATAGTCGGCAGCAGCTGGTGCGATGATTCCGTGGCCAACACAAAGCGCACATTGCCCGGCGGCTCCTCGAGCGTTTTAAGCAAGGCATTGGCGGTGTAAACATTCATCCGCTCGGCCGGATACACCACCACCACCTGACCATGACCGCGCGCGCTGGTTCTCTGGGTGAATTCCAGCGCGTCGCGCATCGCGTCAATGCGAATTTCCCGGCTTGGCTTTCGCTTTTTGGCGTCAATATCATCCTGGGCCTTTTCCCCCAGCGGCCAGCCCCAAGCCAGCATCGCCGACTCTGGCATCAGCACACATAAATCGGCATGCGTGTGGACATCGATCGCGTGACAGCTAGCGCAAGTACCACAAGCGCCTTGCGCTGTGGAGCGCTCGCACAACCACGCCCGCGCCAAAGCGAGTGCCAAATCCATGTGCCCCAGACCGGATGGGCCTTGCAACAACCACGCATGCCCGCGCTGGGCCAAGAGCACCTCCGTCTGCGCTGCAATCCAAGGTGGCGGCAAATAGACTGTCGAGTCTTCGCTCATGGCAACCATGCCCTGTCGCGCACCGCAGCCAGCACATCGGACCAAACGGCCTGGCGTGACTGCGCCGCATCAATTTGTGCGAAGCGATGCGGTGCATTCGAATGCCGGCGCAAATACGCTTGCCGCACCTTGGTAAAAAAACCGAGTGACTCTGATTCAAACTTGTCAGGAGCCCTGGCCCCCTGCAGGCGCTGGGCTGCCACAGCAGGATCCAGATCAAACCAGATCGTCAGCGCAGGCTCAAGCAACACCGGACCTGCCGGCCCATCGCGCATCTGTACCAAGCGCTCCAGCCAGGCCAGAGTTTCCCAATCAAAACCCCGTCCGCCACCTTGGTAGGCGAAGGTCGCGTCGGTGAAGCGGTCACACAGAACCACTTCGCCGCGCTGCAAGGCCGGCTCAATGCAACGCTGCAGATGATCCCGGCGTGACGCGAAAACAAGCAATGCCTCGGTCATCGCATCCATGTCCTCATTGAGCACCAGGGCGCGCAAACGCTCTGCCAGGTCCGTGCCCCCCGGTTCCCGCGAGCAGGTCACCACCCTGCCCGCGGCCTCAAACGCTTTGGCAAGACTCTGAATATGCGTGCTTTTCCCCGCACCGTCGATGCCTTCAAAGCTGATGAAAATGCCATCATTCATGGGTGTTATCGCCGCTCATTGCCCGGGGGTTTGGGTTGTTGACGCCGCTGGTAGCGGTTGACAGCCCGATTGTGCGCCTCCAGCGTCTCGCTGAACTCACTGCTGCCGTCACCCCGGGCGACGAAATACAGGGCCTTGGTCTGTGCCGGGCGCGCTGCTGCCATGAGCGAGGCCTGGCCTGGCATGGCAATCGGCGTGGGGGGCAGCCCCACGCGGGTATAGGTGTTCCAAGGCGTGTCCTTTTGAAGATCGCGCCGCCGCAAATTGCCGTCAAAGGCTTCCCCCATGCCGTAAATCACCGTCGGGTCAGTTTGCAAAGGCATGCCACGTTTCAACCGGTTGTGAAACACGCCGGCTACCAAGGGTCGATCCGCCCCGAGCCCTGTTTCTTTCTCAACAATGCTGGCCAAAATTAACAGTTCGCCTGGATCGCGCAGCACAGAGTCCGGCGTGCGCGCCGACCAGGCTTGCTCAAGTTGCCGATCCATGGCCTGCAGCGCTGCAGACAACACCTCCAGATCGCTGCCACCTTTGGGGTAACGGTAGGTGTCCGGGAAAAAGCGTCCCTCAGGCAACTGGCCTTGCCTGCCCAGCTTGGCCATGAGCGCTGCGCTTGACAGCTCGCCCGATGCCAGCTGCAGGTCAGCGGCGCCGGCCAGGGCTTGTTGAATTTGAGAGAAAGTCCACCCTTCCAATAACGTGACCTGGCGCTCGGCGCGCTCACCCTTAACCAACTTGGACAAGAGTGCGCGCGGGGTCAAACCGGCGGTCAGCTCGTAAGTGCCAGCCTGAATCCGGCGCGCCTGCCCCGACAACCTGAACCAGGCGTACAAAGCCCAGGGCGAAGTCTGTACGCCGTCAGAGACGGCCTGCAGCGCAACCTGTCGCGCCGCCATGCCCGGTGCAATCTTCAGGTCAACAACAGCCTGGCGCAAGGCTAAGGGTTGCTCCAACCACCAAAGCGCACCCCCAAACGCCGTGAGCGCGAGCACCAACAATCCGACGGCAAGTCGACGCACAACCCTTGTGTTCCCTGGATTTCGAAGCGGGCATGATAATCGCAGCCCCGATTTGCCCTGGCCTACACACGGCTCCCGCACAGAAACCCTAAGACATGAACAACCACCTTCACGGCATCAACCTGATTCAGGATTTGGGCGTCCTTCGCGCGCAGGGGCCGGACGCCGCCTCGTTTTTACACAACCAGTTGACTAACGACTTTTTGCATTTAGGCCCCGGACAAGCCCGGTTGGCTGGCTTTTGCAACGCCAAAGGCCGACTGCAAGCCAGTTTGATTGGTCTGAGCGCTGGCCCTGAAGAGATCCTACTGATCTGCCACTCCAGTCTCTTAGCCGCCACCCTCAAGCGCTTATCGATGTTTGTCCTGCGTGCCAAAGTCAAGCTCAGCGATGCGAGCAATGCGTACCGCATCTGGGGCCTGATGGGGCAGGCTGCACAAACCATCCTCGGGCAGGCCGACAGCACGCCGTGGCAACGCCATGACAGCCAATGGGGCATGGGTATTGCGCTCTACCCAGGCGCCATGACTGCGCGTGCGCTGCTGCTGGCTCCAACTGACTGCGCCCCACCCCCTGCACAGACCCTGGCACCCGGCTTATGGGAATGGGCGGACGTTCGCTCTGGTGTGGCCACCGTGAGCCAAGCGGTGTTCGAGGCCTTCGTGCCCCAAATGCTCAATTACGAGTCGTTGGGCGGCGTGAACTTCAAAAAAGGCTGTTACCCCGGGCAGGAAGTGGTCGCTCGCAGCCAATTCAGAGGCACGCTCAAACGACGTGCCTACCTGGCCTGGTGCAACAGCCCGCTGAAAGCCGGCGACGAGGTCTTCGAAACGGGGCAGGATCAGCCCTGCGGCACCGTGGTTCAAGCAGCCACCGCGCCGGCTGGGGGCTGCGACGCGATCGTGTCCATGCAAGTCAGTGCATTCGATAGCGGCCTGGTTCGCCTGTCCAGCCCGCACGGCGAGGCTTTGCAGCTCGAGGCTACGCCCTACCCTTTGCTGGCAGACATCTGACATCGCGCAAGGCAAGCGCCACGCTTGCGCATTCCATGCCAAAGGGCAGGCGCAACCCCCGCGCAGCATCTCGCGTCGCCTGGCGAGAAGTTTGCAAGTCTTGTTACAGTTTGCGCTTCCACGCTAACCGAGAGCCACCATGGCACTGATCAACTACATCACACAAGTTCAGATTGACTTCGGAGCCATCAGCTTGCTCAGCGCCGAGTGCGAACGCAACCACATAGCCCGACCGCTGATCATCACAGACGCTGGTGTCGTGGCCGCCGGCATCACGCAACGCGCCCTGAACGCATTAGGAAGACGCGACTGCCCGGTCTTTGACCAAACACCGTCCAACCCCACTGAGGCGGCGGTGCGCCAGGCCAGCGATATGTACCGCCAAAACGGTTGTGACGGCCTGATCGCGGTTGGCGGCGGGTCCTCCATTGACTGCGCCAAGGGCGTGGCCATCGCCGCCACCCACCCCGGGCCTTTAAGCCACTACGCCACCATTGAGGGCGGATCTGGGCGTATTACCGACGGGGTTGCGCCGCTGATCGCGATTCCCACGACGGCCGGCACGGGCAGCGAAGTCGCGCGCGGCGCCATCATCATCGTTGACGATGGCCGCAAACTGGGTTTCCACTCCTGGTACCTGGTGCCCAAGTCCGCAATTTGTGATCCCGAACTCACCTTGGGGCTGCCCCCAGGCCTGACGGCGGCAACCGGCATGGATGCGGTTGCACACTGCATGGAAACCTTTATGGCACCAGCCTTTAACCCACCGGCAGACGGCATCGGACTCGACGGCCTGCAGCGCGCGTGGGCGCACATCGAGCGCGCAACGAATGAGGGCACAGACCGCGAGGCCAGGCTGCAAATGATGAGCGCGTCCATGCAGGGCGCCATGGCATTCCAAAAAGGCCTGGGTTGCGTTCACTCGCTCAGCCACAGCCTGGGTGGTGTCAACCCCCGTCTGCATCACGGCACGCTCAACGCCTTGTTTCTGCCAGCCGTGATCGCATTCAATGCCAAGGCACCCAGCGTCATCAAGGAAAACAGGTTGGCGCGCATGGCCGTGGCCATGGGCTTGGCGGCAGACGCCCATATTGGCGATGCCATTAAAGACATGAACGCACGCCTGGGGCTTCCCAGCGGGCTTGGCGCACTTGGCGTGACCGAGCGTCAATTCGATGCTGTCATCAAAGGCGCCATGGCAGACCACTGTCACAAAACCAATCCACGCCTGGCCACTGCAGACGACTACCGTGAGATGCTCACCTACGCCATGTAAGCCCATCAAGCCGCTGGCACTCAAAACGCTCCTAAAGACCCAACAGGTTTGTCACCCTGGCCCGTATCAAACCCCAACGGGCAATCAACCGATCAGGCCGCGCGCTAAACTGAAGCGACTTGAGACAACGTTATTCATACGCCTTTGGCGCAACCCAACTCTGCCCAGACCATGACGATTTACGACACCCTGAAACAACTCCAGATCGACCTGCCGCCCTTGGCCATCCCTGCGGCAGCTTACGTGCCCTACGTACAAAGCGGAAAACTGATTTTTGTCAGTGGGCACATCGCCAAAAAAGACGGCAAGCCTTGGGTTGGCCAGCTTGGCAAGACCATGGGCACCGAGGAGGGCAAAGCGGCGGCTCGCGCCATTGCCATTGACCTGTTGGGAACCTTACACGCTGCCACCGGGGACCTGAATAAAGTGCATCGCATCGTCAAGCTGATGTCGCTTGTCAATTCCAGCAGTGATTTCACCGAACAACACCTGGTCACCAATGGGGCCAGTGAACTATTCGGCCAGGTCTTTGCCGACAAAGGGGCGCACGCGCGCAGCGCGTTTGGCGTGGCGCAGATTCCTTTGGGTGCTTGCGTCGAGATTGAGATGATTGTCGAGCTGGCCTAAACCGGATCTCCCGACGCCTCAAGGCTGAGGACTGGCAGGCTGCACGACGCTTAGCCCTTGACCAGGCTCAGCACCTGGGGAAACAGCGGATGCTCGGCGCTGCCGAGCCACTCAAACAAAACCATTTCGGTGCTGACCAGCTCGGCGCCGGCGCTTGCCAGACGGTCAAATGCGGCGTCACGGTTGCGCTCGGTCAGCGAACTGCTGGCATCTGTCACCACCCACACCTCAAACTCATCTTCAAGCAAATGCAGCGCGGTCTGCAGCAGGCAGACATGGGCTTCGCAGCCGGCCATCACGATGCTGTCGCGCCCGGCGGGCTGGGCTGGCGGCTTTTGCAAATGTTTTGGCAAGCTGCGGGCATTACCCGTCGCCACTGGCGCCGGCGGCCTGAGCAACTCAGACAGCCCTTCTTCGACTGCACTGAAATGCATCTTGGGCAGGGTCTGTCGGTAGAGGCCGCGCAGCTCTGGCGGCGTCTGGCCTAGGCTTTGGGGCGCGTGTTCGGTTCCCCAAACCGGTACTTTGAACAAATGGGCCGCCTTGGCCAGTCGAACGGCGTTGGCGAGCACCATGTCTGATTCGAACAAAGCCTGCAGCATTCGAGGCTGGTAGTCCACCAGGACCAGTTGCGATGATTGGGCGCTTAACAACATGCCTGATCGCTGACTCAGTAATACTTGACCGGCGCAGGCGATGGTCGCAAATTCACAACCAACCTGCCCCGAACCTGAGACGCCATTAAGCGATGCGCCGCATCCAGCGCCTGCTCCAGCGTGATGTCCTCAATCATCTTTCCAAGCATGGCAGGATCCAGGTCACGAGCCAGACGATCCCAAGCGCGCTGCCGTTTCGCCATGGGAGCCATCACCGAGTCGACGCCTATCAAACTCACACCCCGCAAAATAAACGGCATCACAGACGTCTGCAGGTCCATGCCTTGGGCCAGGCCACACGCAGCGACCACGCCACCGTAGCGGGTCTGTGCCAGCGCGTTGGCCAGCGTATGCGAACCCACGGCATCGACGACACCCGCCCAGCGTTCTTTTTGGAACAGTTTGCCCGGCTCGCTCATGGCAGCACGCTCAATCACCGCGGCCGCACCCAGCGATCGCAGATACGCTTCCTCTTGGGGTTTTCCAGTCACTGCAACAACGGTGTAACCCAATTTGCTGAGCAAGGCCACCGCCACGCTTCCCACGCCACCCGTGGCCCCCGTGACCAGGATTTCGCCCGACTTAGGCTGCACCCCGTGGTCTTCCAGCGCCAACACGCACAACATGGCTGTGTAGCCGGCGGTACCGATGCCCATGGCCAGATGCGCAGTCAAGCCCTTGGGCAGGCGAACCAGCCAGTCACCTTGCAGGCGTACTTTCTCAGCCAGGCAGCCCCAACGGGTTTCTCCCAGACCCCACCCGTTGTGCACCACCACATCACCCACTTTCCAAGACGGGTGACTCGATTCAACCACCCTGCCCACACCGTCAATACCAGCCACCATCGGCCAGGTCCGAACGACTGGGCTTTTATTGGTCAAGGCCAGCGCATCTTTGTAATTGAGGGTGGAGTAATCCAGAGCGACGGTTACGTCCCCCGCAGGCATGTCGGCTTCATCAACCTGCGACACCTGGGCCTTGAAGCCGCCATCATTGGTGAGTAACAACGCTTTCACAAATAAACTCCTCAAGACAAATTGCCAAACGCGCTGGCACCAAACTCTGGCTTGATCAGCACTTGACGCCCGGGCCCTCGGTCAGCCCCCTGGCTCAGACCATAGGCACACCGGACTCATTGTGGCATTGAACACCTCGGGCCCGGCCACCAGCACGCTGCTCGCTTGGCTGCGCGGCAAGTACCCGTTCAAGCCGGTGTTGGGCCACAGAATAGGCCACGGTACATCGCTATAATGCTGGTTTTTTCCGGCAATGTCTCGCTGCCGGTTCACTCTTTCAAGCGAGACGATTCGCGGTGCTGACAGACTCTGGTCCGATCTTACAGAGCTTCAGTACGCACAATTTGGATAAGCCGAACTAATGACAACCATTCGTGTTAAGGAAAACGAGCCTTTTGACGTCGCGCTGCGTCGCTTCAAGCGGACCATCGAAAAACTCGGGCTGTTGACCGACCTGCGTGCACGTGAGTTTTACGAGAAGCCTACCGCAGAGCGTAAGCGTAAAAAAGCGGCGGCGGTCAAGCGCAACTACAAGCGCATCCGCGCCATGCAGTTGCCCAAAAAGCTGTACTGACTTTTGAGCCGGGTCACCCGAAGGCCCGACCCACCCAAGCTCGCCGAGATCGCTCTGGCGGGCTTTTTTTGTTGGCGAAGACCCCATGCTTGGCTTGTCGACGCCATCTTTTGATAGACAGGAGCGAGAACCATGTCGCTGAAAGATCAAATCACCGATGACATGAAAAATGCCATGCGGGCCAAACAGGCTGATCGTCTGGGCACGATCCGCTTGTTACTGGCCGCCATCAAGCAAAAAGAAGTTGATGATCGGATATCTCTTGACGACGCCGGGGTCATCTCGATCATCGATAAATTAATCAAGCAGCGCAAAGACGCGGTTGACGCCTACATGAAAGCGCAAAGAACCGACCTGGCCGACAAAGAAAGCGCGGAGATACAAGTTCTCAACGCTTATTTGCCGCAACGCCTGAGCAATGAGGAAATCATTGCCGCCGTCCAAGCCATCGTTGCCTCCTTGGGCGCCAAAGGCCCTGGCGACATGGGCAAAGTCATGGGCGCAGTCAAAACCCAACTCGCGGGCAAGGCTGACATGGCACTGGTATCCCAAGCCGTGAAATCAGCCCTCAGCAGTTAAGCACCGCTGCCACAAAAAAACGGGCCTTGAGGCCTGTTTTTTATTTCAGCGCCTTGAAACGCACCCGGTGGGGCTTTGCGCCCTCCTCGCCCAGGCGTTTCTTCTTGTCGGCCTCGTACTCCTGGTAGTTGCCACTGTAGAACACCCATTGGCTGTCTCCTTCACACGCCAAGATGTGGGTGGCAATACGGTCCAGGAACCAGCGGTCATGGCTGATCACCATCACTGAACCCGCAAATTCCAGCAGCGCATCTTCCAGCGCACGCAGCGTCTCCACGTCCAGGTCGTTCGAAGGCTCGTCCAGCATCAAGACATTGGCGCCAGCGCTCAAGGTCTTGGCCAGATGCAGTCGGCCTCGTTCACCGCCTGAGAGCATGCCCACGCGCTTTTGCTGGTCGCCACCATTGAAATTGAAGCGGCCGCAGTAAGCCCGGCTGGGCATGGTGAACTTGCCAATCGTGAGCATGTCCAGGCCGCCTGAAATATCTTCCCAGACAGTCTTGTCGTTTTCAAGGTCTTCGCGGCTTTGGTCGACAAAAGCCATCTTCACGGTAGAGCCAATCGAGACCTCACCGCTGTCGGGCTTTTGCTGGCCTGAAATCATGCGAAACAAAGTCGACTTGCCCGCACCATTGGGGCCGATGATGCCCACAATCGCGCCAGCAGGAACCTGAAAACTCAGGTTATCGATAAGCATCCGATCACCAAAGGACTTGCTGACGTTCTTGAACTCGATAACATCGTTGCCCAGGCGCTCCGCAACGGGAATGAAAATTTCGTTGGTCTCATTGCGCTTTTGGTACTCGTGATCGGACAGTTCTTCAAACCGCGCTAGCCTGGCCTTGCTCTTGGCCTGCCGCGCTTTAGGGTTTTGCCGAGCCCACTCCAACTCTTTCTTCAAGGCCTTGGCACGCGACTCTTCCCCTTTTTGCTCTTGCTCCAAACGGGTCTTTTTCTGCTCCATCCAGGAGCTGTAATTGCCTTTGTAAGGAATGCCTGCACCCCGGTCGAGCTCCAAAATCCATTCGGCCGCGTTGTCCAGGAAGTAGCGGTCGTGAGTGATAGCCACCACCGTGCCGGGGAATCGATGCAGAAACTGCTCCAGCCAGTCCACGCTTTCCGCATCCAGATGGTTGGTCGGCTCATCGAGCAGCAGCATGTCGGGCTTTGACAGCAGCAAACGGCACAGCGCCACGCGCCGCTTTTCGCCGCCCGACAAAACACCGATGACAGCATCCCAGGGCGGCAGCCTGAGTGCATCGGCGGCGATTTCTAACTGGTGCTCGGAGTCGGTTCCTGCCGTGGCGATGATGGCTTCGAGCTCTGCCTGCTCAGCTGCAAGCGCATCAAAGTCCGCATCCTCTTCTCCGTAGGCCACGTAGACCTCCTCCAGCCGAGCGCGGGCAGCCATCACTTTGCCCATCGCGCCCTCCACACATTCCCGCACCGTCTGGGCCGCGTCCAGCTGAGGCTCCTGCGGGAGGTAGCCAATGTTCAGACCCGGCATGGGGATGGCTTCGCCTTCAATCTCTTTGTCTAGCCCCGCCATGATTTTGAGCAGCGTGGACTTGCCCGACCCATTGGTCCCGAGCACGCCGATCTTGGCTCCAGGGAAGAAGCTCAAGGAAATATCTTTAAGAATGTGACGCTTCGGTGGCACGATCTTGCCAACCCGATTCATCGAAAACACGTATTGCGCCATGGTGCAGACCTGAGGTCGATTAAACAAAGACGCTCATTATCAATGCTCAGGTTGTCAAGGCACACGTCGCAAGGTCAGCGTGTGCCAAGCGGCATGGATTGGCTGGTGGCAAAGCGCAAAAGAGCGCAATCACGCAACTCACGTTTAGCAGAGCCTGTCGTTTCGTGCGACAATAGCCACACTTTCGGACGATCAGTTTTCCGAAATTGCGGCAAGCAGCCGCTGGCTTTTTGCAACGCAAAAAGCCCTTACCGTAATCTCATCCGGCCCTGACTGAACCACTGCTGAACGCGGCTGGTAGCTTGATGTTGCTGCACCCATCGCGGTGCCTTTCTATGAAATTTGAAGAACTCCAATTGGCGAGCGCCATCGTGCAGGCTGTGCAGGAACAGGGCTATTTAACGCCTACCCCAATTCAGGCACAGACCATCCCGCTCATCCTCGAGGGCAACGACGTGCTCGGTGGCGCGCAAACCGGAACTGGCAAGACCGCCGCTTTTGTGCTGCCGATGTTGCACCGGCTATTGCAAAGTGGCAAAGCCAGCACGGCAACCGGCAGTCGGCCGATTCGCTCGCTGGTGCTCACACCGACGCGGGAGCTTGCAGCGCAGGTTGAGGAATCGGTACGTATCTATGGTCAGCACACGAATTTGAAATCGTGCGTGGTTTTTGGTGGTGTGGGCATGAACCCGCAAATCAGCCAACTTCAGAAGGGTGTCGACATTCTGGTGGCCACACCCGGTCGGCTGCTGGACCTTCGCGAGCAAGGCATGCTCAACTTGGGCCAGGTCGAAATTTTTGTGCTCGACGAAGCCGACCGTATGCTGGACATGGGCTTTATTCATGACGTGCGAAAAGTCATGGCAGCGCTCCCCAAAGAGCGGCAAAGCCTGCTGTTTTCAGCCACCTTTAGCCAGGAGATTCGAGACCTTGCCGCTGGCATCCTGAAGAATCCCAAGTACGTTCAAGTCACGCCCCCTAACAGCACGGTGCAGCGCATCAGCCAGTTGATTCACCCAGTCGGGCGCAATAAGAAAAAAGCGCTTTTGGCGCACATCATCAATGAGCACAACTGGAGCCAAGTCTTGGTTTTCACCCGGACAAAATTTGGCGCCAACCATGTCGCTGACTTCCTAATCAAGAATGGAATTTCAGCCATGGCCTTGCACGGCAACAAGAGTCAAACCGCGCGAACCCAGGCGCTGGCAGGATTTAAGAGTGGCGATATTCGTGCCCTGGTAGCCACAGACATCGCGGCCCGCGGACTCGACATTGACGATCTGCCGCATGTGGTCAACTACGAGGTGCCTAACATCTGTGAGGACTACGTGCATCGCATTGGTCGCACTGGTCGCGCCGGTGCGGAAGGGCAAGCCGTTAGCTTGGTTTGCCTGGACGAAGAGGGTTTCATGCAAGCGATTGAACGCTTCACCCGTCAGGAAATTCCCGTCAAAATCTACCCCGAGTTCATGCCCGAACCGGGCGAGGCGGCTGAACCCATCGCCATGGGTCGCCAGACCCTGTGGGGTGGCGCGGGCAAACCGCCCAGTCGTGAAGTGATGGCAGCTGCCGCCAAGGCAGCGCGCAGCGAAATGATGGTCCGCATCCGGGAAAACCGCGGTGCCGCAAGGCCCGCCCAAGGCCGCCGCGGCCCGGCAGCAGAGGGCAAGGTTGGCGAACGGACAAGCCGGCGTAACGGATTCAATGAGGATCGCGCACAGGGAGGCCAACGTGAAGACCGCGCCGACCGAGCCGAGAGCCAACCGCGTAGCCATTTATCGGCTGCGGAGCAAGCCGTTCGTCAGCCAGGCCAACGCCATGGCTACCGAGGCGGCGCACGCCCCATGGGAGCCGCACCTGGCCGCAGCCCACGCGCAGACGGTCAGCCCGATCCCATGCGAACCAGCGTGGATATGATGTCCGAGCCGCGCCGACAAAGCTTCGGCGGTGGCGGTGGTAGCGGAAAAGACGCGCACGGCATGAATCGCAAACGATTTTCACGACCCTCGCGCCGTGGCCCGAACACTGGCCCTTGAGACCTGTTTCTTCTGCGCAGGTTTGCTTAGCGTGTGGCCAGGCCTATTGGCTCGGGCGCCTGCGTCACGATGCGCGTGAACAGCGTCTCATAAATCGGATCGGCTAGACCGTTCCCGGTCAAAGGGTCCTGACTCGATGCAAACGCCGCATTCAACGCCGCCCAATCGGCATCCGTGAGGTGCTGCCTGGCCAAGGGAAACACCTGTTCTTCCTCAGCTTGCATGTGGTGCAGATAAAAGTCGATGAACTGATCACATGCCGCTAAAAAAGCCTCACTTCGGGCATCACCGAGCAATTCCCAAGCCTGTAATAAATGCTGTAGGGCACGGACTTGGTTCAGGCTATTCTGGTGCTGCTCGTCGAGTTGATTGACAATTTGTGCCCCCTGAGCAGAACTGTTACGAACCGCCGGAAATAGCAATTCGGATTCCTTGGGGTGGTGCAAACGCTCTGGAAATTCATCCACATAAAACAGCATCGCACGCAGAACCTCAAAGAAGCGCGCGCGATCCTGCCCAGGACCTTGCCTGCACATCATGCGCATTGAACGTAACATGGCCGCCAAAGCAGAATGCTCCTGGCGAATCACATCGAGGCTGCTGTACTTCATACCGTGT